>NZ_JBHIPJ010000103.1:0-93834 GCF_042195945.1 Bartonella sp. AP30XZML
CTTCGTTTTGCTATTCGTGAAGGTGGTCGTACTGTTGGTGCCGGTATCGTCTCTAAGATCATTGAATAAATAATGCTTGTTAAAGGGGTGTTAAAAGTGTTTTAGTTTTGAGAGTTAGGGGTATAGCTCAGTTGGTAGAGCGGCGGTCTCCAAAACCGCAGGTCGCGGGTTCAAGTCCTGCTGCCCCTGCCAAAGGGGGTACATATAAGGGAGTGGATTTTGCTGCCTTTTTCGCTTTTTTTGATATGGGGCTTGTTTTTTTGTGTGTGAAACGGTATTGAATAGAAAGTAAGGAAATTGCATAAGTCTGAAAGTTGGCTTTTGCATTTTTTTCCTGTTTATTTTATTCTATAAAACACAATAGGACTAGAGAGAGTATAGTGTGACGATGGCATCTAAAACCAATCCGATTACCTTTTTGAAGCAGGTTTATGCAGAAACAATTAAAGTGAAATGGCCTACACGTCGTGAGACGGTTATTTCTACTATTATGGTTTTGTTGGTAACTGCATTGGCTTCAGCTTTCTTTTTTATTGTGGATCAGGTTATGCATTTTGGTGTTTGGCGGGTTATTGATCTTCTGAAATATCTTTTTAGTTGAGAATGTAAGGAAGTGTGACTGTGGCAGCTCGTTGGTATATTGTTCAGGCATATTCAAACTTTGAAAAGAAAGTAGCGGAAGCTATTGATAAGGAGGCAAAGCAAAAGGGACTTGATCATCTTTTTGAAAAGATTTTTGTTCCAACAGAGCGTGTTGTAGAGGTTCGTCGTGGACGCAAAGTTGATACTGAGCGAAAATTTTTTCCTGGTTATGTTCTTGTTCGTGCTGAGTTAACAGATGAAGTTTATCATCTTATTAAGAATACGCCTAAAGTGACAGGTTTTTTAGGATCAGATGCGCGTCCTGTTCCCATTTCTGATCGAGAGGTTGAGCAAATTCTCAAACAAGTTCAGGAAAGGGTTGAGTCTCCAAAATCTTCTGTATTGTTTGAGGTTGGAGAGCAAGTTCGCGTTGCTGATGGTCCTTTTGTTTCGTTTAATGGAATTGTTCAAGAGGTTGAAGAAGAGCGCTCTCGTCTTAAGGTTGAAGTGCTTATTTTTGGGCGTCCTACGCCTGTTGATTTGGAATTTAGTCAGGTTGAAAAACTCTGATTAAACTTAGAGTAGTTTTAATTACTTTAAGGAAGGAGTGGGAGGTGATTTATAGCTTTTGTCGGCTTAATGATCCGAACCACGTGACTGCAAGCGGGTAACGGGCAAGATGAATTGTCAGTATACCAGTAAAATTAAAGGCAGATTGTTATGGCAAAAAAAAGTATAGGTCAGCTTAAGTTGCAGGTCCCTGCAGGAGCTGCTACTCCATCTCCACCGATTGGTCCAGCTCTTGGGCAGCGTGGTATTAATATCATGGAATTTTGTAAGGCGTTTAATGCAGCGACACAAGAAATGGAAAAGGGGGCACCGATTCCAGTTGTTATTACGTATTACCAAGATAAATCTTTCACATTTTCTCTCAAGACGCCTCCTGTATCATTCTTTTTAAAGAAGGAAGCAAACCTGAAATCTGGCTCAAAAGAGCCTGGTAAAGTGTCTGTAGGAAGCATTTCTCGCGATAAAATTCGTTCGATTGCGGAATCAAAGATGAAAGATCTTAATGCGAATGACATTGAGGCAGCAATGCGTATGGTTGAAGGTTCTGCTCGCTCGATGGGCTTGGAAGTGGTGGGCTAATATTATGGCAAAAGTAGCAAAAAGAATAAAAAATATCCGAAAAGATATTGATTTTAATGAACTTTACGCTTTAAAAGATGCCGTTTCAATGGTTAAGGAGCGTGCTGTTGCTAAGTTTGATGAAACAATCGAAATTTCAATGAACTTGGGTGTTGATCCTCGTCATGCTGATCAAATGGTTCGAGGCGTTGCTCATTTGCCTAATGGAACAGGGAGAAATATTCGTGTTGCCGTTTTTGCTCGTGGGGATAAGGCTGAGGAAGCTAAGGCGGCAGGAGCTGATATTGTGGGTGCCGAAGATTTATTTGAAAGCGTTAATAGAGGGACTATAGATTTTGATCGTTGTATTGCAACGCCAGACATGATGCCTCTTGTTGGTCGTCTTGGTAAGATTCTTGGTCCACGGAGTTTGATGCCGAATCCGAAAGTTGGTACTGTAACACTTGATGTCGCCGGTGCTGTCAAAGCTTCTAAAGGTGGTGCTGTTGAGTTTCGTGTGGAAAAAGCTGGTATTGTGCATGCTGGTATTGGTAAGGCTTCTTTTGGTGTTGAAAAAATCGTAGAAAATATAAAAGCCTTTGCAAGTGCAGTTATTAAAGCCAAACCACAAGGTGCAAAAGGTGAGTATATTAAGCGCGTTGCTGTTTCGTCGACTATGGGAATTGGTGTTAAAGTTGATCCAGCAACGGTTCGTTCAGAGCTAGTATAAGCTGATTTATAATTTTGTTTTGGGGTATGGGAATATCAAAATTGTATTTAAAATGCTGATTTTGATCAGCTCGCTATCTAAGCTTTATAGGGCTTAGGTTGTACCGGGAGAAATTCCGGAATATCCTGTCCGAGATTGTAGGTGATGCTTTTAAGTATCTTAATCAAAAAAAACCTGCATGAGACTGGGGTAAAAACTGAGAGTTAAAAGACTTAAAGGGTTTGAGCCAAGGTTGCCTTTGAACGCTGTGCGTGAAAAAGGGGACAGGATCCTCATCGGTGACATGAAGTGTTTTATGTTATCAAAGGTAACCAACAGGTTTGTTTTAAGCAAATCTGTTAAATGGAGAGAGACAGTGAATAGAGCGGAAAAACGCGAATTTGTTACATGGCTTAACGAGGCTTTTCGGAAGTCTGGTTCTGTTGTTGTTGCACATTATTCCGGTCTGACAGTTTCACAGATGAATGATTTGCGTTCGAAAATGGGTGAAGCTGGCGGTGCCGTTAAGGTCGCCAAAAACCGTCTTGCTAAAATCGCTCTTCAGGGCACGGAATCTGAATCGATAGTGGGTTTGTTTACTGGACAAACACTTATTGCTTATTCAGAAGATCCAATCACAGCACCGAAAGTTGCTGTTGATTTTGCGAAAAGCAATGACAAATTTGTCATACTTGGCGGTTCAATGGGTGCAACAAGTTTAACTGTAGATGCTGTGAAGTCATTGGCTTCATTGCCTTCATTAAACGAGTTGCGTGCAAAACTTGTGGGTATGATTTCTACCCCTGCGACCCGTATTGCACAGGTTGTTAATGCCCCTGCTGGTCAGGTTGCACGTGTCATTGGAGTATATGCTCAGGAGGATAAGGCGGCTTAAGGCTGTTTGTATTCACGTTTATGGAAGAGCTTTAATGCTTTTCTGTTTTTTTGAATAAGATTTAATAATGGTTAAAATCTTTTAATTGAAGGAATTTAAAAATGGCTGATCTAGAGAAGATCGTAGAAGACCTTTCTAATCTAACCCTTTTGGAAGCCGCTGAGCTTTCTAAGTTACTTGAAGAAAAGTGGGGAGTTTCGGCTGCTGCTCCTGTAGCTGTCGCTGCTGTTGCTGGTGCTGCTGCTCCAGCTGCTGAAGAAAAAACAGAATTTGATGTTATTCTTGTTGAAGGTGGTGCACAAAAAATTAATGTTATTAAGGAAGTTCGTGCTCTTACTGGACTTGGTCTTAAAGAAGCTAAAGATCTGGTTGAAGGTGCACCTAAGCCTATTAAAGAGGCTGCTTCTAAAGAAGAAGCAGAAAAAATTAAATCTCAACTTGAAGCTGCCGGTGCTAAGGTGGAACTTAAGTAAATTTAATTTTATCGGCGGGCATTTATGTTCGCCGATTTTCTTTCTCTTAATACAAAGAGGGAAAATAATGAGTAAAAAACCTTTTCCCAATGGTTTCGTAACAGGAATGGGATAGGTTTGGATTACTTACCCCTTCATCATAGAGTCAAAGAGATAAATGGCTTATGTTGGTGGGGAAAGTTAATGATGCTCATTATTGAGTGTCAAGTGAACTGGTCTGCATATGCAGGTTAATGGTATAAGGCTTTCAAGGTTGGTCTACCTTGAAGAGTAAAGATCAAGGAGCGACGATGGCTCAGACTCACGCAATGATGTCTCAATTCAATGGTCGTAAGCGCGTACGGAAATTTTTTGGTAAGATTCCTGAAGTAGCAGAAATGCCGAATCTTATTGAGGTTCAAAAAGCCTCATACGATCAATTTCTCATGGTTGAGGAACCGAAAGGTGGACGACCAGATGAAGGTTTGCAAGCTGTTTTTAAATCGGTTTTTCCTATTTCAGATTTTTCCGGTACAGCTATGCTTGAGTTTGTAGGTTATGAATTTGATTTACCAAAATTTGATGTTGAAGAGTGCCGTCAACGTGATTTAACTTATGCTGCCCCATTAAAGGTCATATTGCGTTTGATTGTTTTTGATGTTGATGAGGATACTGGCTCCAAAGATATCAAAGACATTAAAGAGCAAGGCGTTTATATGGGTGATATGCCTTTAATGACGACGAATGGTACCTTTATTGTTAATGGTACGGAGCGTGTTATTGTTTCTCAGATGCATCGTTCTCCTGGTGTCTTTTTTGACCATGATAAAGGAAAGTCCCATTCATCAGGAAAGCTTCTTTTTGCTGCTCGTGTTATTCCGTATCGAGGTTCTTGGCTTGATATTGAGTTTGATGCTAAGGACATCATTTATGCGCGTATTGATCGACGGCGCAAGATTCCTGTTACTAGTCTTTTGATGGCATTAGGTATGGATGCGTCGGATATTTTATCGACGTTTTATGATAAAGTGACTTATGAGCGTGATGGAGAAGGATGGCGAGTTCCTTATTCTGTGGATCGCTTTAAAGGAATGAAGCTCATTTCTGACCTTATAGATGCAGATAGTGGTGAAGTCGTTGCGGAGGCTGGTAAAAAATTAACAGTTCGTACTGCGAAGTCTTTGGTAGAAAAAGGACTTAAAGCGGTTAAAGTTAGTGAAGATGATTTATTAGGTTGTTATCTAGCCGAAGATATCGTCAATTACGAAACAGGTGAAATCTACCTTGAAGCTGGTGATGAAATTGACGAAAAAGTATTAAAAATTCTGCTCGATGTTAGTGCTGATCAAGTCAATATTCTTGATATTGATCACATGAATATTGGCGCTTACATCCGCAATACTTTGAAGGTGGATAAAAATGAAAGTCGGCAGGATGCGTTATTTGATATTTACCGGGTGATGCGTCCAGGTGAACCTCCAACAATCGATACAGCAGAAGCAATGTTCCATTCATTGTTTTTTGATCCAGAGCGTTATGATCTTTCAGCTGTCGGGCGTGTTAAGATGAATTTACGTATGGATCTTGATTGTCCAGACACAGTTCGTATTTTACGCCAAGAGGATATTCTTGCTGTTGTTAAGATGTTGGTTGAATTGCGTGATGGACGTGGTGAAATTGATGATATTGATAATCTTGGCAACCGTCGCGTTCGTTCCGTTGGGGAGTTGATGGAAAATCAATATCGCATTGGTCTTCTTCGTATGGAGCGTGCGATAAAAGAGCGTATGTCATCGGTTGAAATTGATACAGTTATGCCACAGGATTTAATCAATGCAAAGCCTGCGGCAGCAGCGGTCCGTGAATTTTTTGGGTCTTCACAATTGTCGCAGTTTATGGATCAAACCAATCCATTGTCAGAAATTACCCATAAGCGCCGTCTTTCTGCTCTTGGTCCAGGTGGTTTGACTCGTGAACGTGCGGGTTTTGAAGTCCGTGACGTACATCCTACGCATTATGGTCGTATTTGTCCGATTGAAACACCAGAAGGCCCCAATATTGGTCTGATTAACTCCTTAGCAACATTTGCGCGAGTTAACAAATATGGCTTTATTGAAAGCCCATATCGAAAAATTATTGATGGGAAAGTCACAAAAGAAGTTATTTATCTTTCAGCGATGGAAGAAGCAAAGCATTATGTCGCTCAGGCTAATTCTTCATTAGATAACGAAGGTCGTTTTATAGAAGAGTTTGTTGTTTGCCGTCATGCTGGTGAAGTTTTAATGGCGCCGCGTGATCATGTTGATTTGATGGATGTTTCACCAAAACAGTTGGTTTCAGTTGCAGCAGCGCTTATTCCTTTTTTGGAAAATGATGATGCGAATCGTGCGCTTATGGGATCGAACATGCAGCGTCAAGCAGTTCCTCTTGTACGCGCTGAAGCGCCATTTGTTGGGACGGGAATGGAATCTATTGTTGCGCGCGATTCAGGAGCTGCTGTAAGTGCAAAACGTAGTGGTGTTGTTGATCAAGTCGATGCTACCCGTATTGTTATCCGTGCAACAGAAGATTTAGATCCTTCAAAATCAGGCGTTGATATTTACCGCTTACAGAAATTTCAGCGTTCTAATCAGTCCACTTGTATTAATCAGCGTCCTCTTGTACATGTCGGTGATAGGGTAGAGAAAGGTGATATCATTGCAGATGGTCCATCCACGGATCTTGGTGATTTGGCTCTTGGGCGGAATGTTCTCGTAGCCTTTATGCCTTGGAATGGATACAATTATGAAGATTCTATTTTGTTATCCGAGCGCATTGTTGCTGATGATGTGTTTACTTCAATTCATATTGAGGAATTTGAAGTTGCGGCACGCGATACAAAACTTGGACCTGAGGAAATTACGCGCGACATTCCTAATGTTGCGGAAGAAGCGTTAAGAAATCTTGATGAAGCTGGCATTATTTATATTGGTGCTGAAGTTCAACCAGGTGATATTTTAGTTGGAAAGATTACCCCGAAAGGTGAAAGTCCCATGACGCCGGAAGAAAAGCTTCTGCGTGCAATTTTTGGGGAAAAGGCATCCGATGTTCGTGATACTTCTATGCGTATGCCTCCTGGGACTTTTGGTACTGTTGTTGAAGTTCGCGTTTTTAATCGCCATGGCGTGGAAAAAGATGAACGTGCGATGGCAATTGAGCGTGAAGAAATTGAGCGTTTAGCAAAAGACCGTGATGATGAACAGTCTATTCTTGATCGCAATGTTTATGCGCGCCTCACCGATATGTTGACAGGTAAAGTTGCTGTAGAAGGTCCGAAAGGCTTTTCGGGCAGCAAAAAGCTTGATAGTACAGTAATGGGGCATTATCCACGATCCCAGTGGTGGCAATTTGCTGTTGAGGATGAAAAGCTTCAAAATGAAATTGAAGCTTTGCGCAAGCAATATGATGAATCAAAAGAAGCATTACAACGTCGCTTTATGGATAAGGTTGAAAAGGTCCAAAGAGGTGATGAAATGCCTCCTGGTGTCATGAAAATGGTGAAGGTTTTTGTGGCTGTGAAGCGCAAAATCCAACCAGGTGACAAGATGGCGGGACGTCACGGGAATAAGGGTGTTGTTTCACGTATTCTTCCCGTAGAAGATATGCCATTTCTTGAAGATGGGACCCATGCTGATATCGTCTTGAATCCGCTTGGTGTGCCTAGTCGTATGAATGTTGGACAAATTCTTGAAACGCATCTTGGTTGGGCATGTGCGGGGATGGGCAAGAAGATTGGTGCTTTGTTAGAGTTATATCAAGAGACTGGGGATATATTGCCGTTGCGTCAGCGTATTGAAAATCTTATGCCTGATGATAATCATAATGAACCAGTTCGTCAGTATG
This sequence comes from Bartonella sp. AP30XZML, assembly GCF_042195945.1. Taxonomy (NCBI): domain Bacteria; kingdom Pseudomonadati; phylum Pseudomonadota; class Alphaproteobacteria; order Hyphomicrobiales; family Bartonellaceae; genus Bartonella; species Bartonella sp. AP30XZML. The sequence goes on from NZ_JBHIPJ010000103.1 coordinate 7,649, forward strand.
ATAATGAAAGCCTTTACAAATTGGCATTGCAGATGAAGAAAGGGGTTTCAATTGCAACGCCTGTTTTTGATGGAGCACATGAGTCTGATATTAACATGATGCTGGAAGACGCAGGCTTAGATAGTTCAGGGCAGGTTACGCTTTATGATGGTCGTACTGGGGAGCCTTTTGATCGTCCAGTAACGGTGGGATATATTTACATGTTGAAATTGCATCACCTTGTTGATGATAAGATTCATGCACGTTCTATTGGTCCCTATTCACTTGTTACGCAGCAGCCATTAGGAGGTAAGGCACAATTTGGTGGTCAGCGTTTTGGTGAAATGGAGGTTTGGGCACTTGAAGCTTATGGTGCTGCATACACTTTGCAGGAGATGCTAACAGTAAAATCAGATGATGTGGCTGGTCGAACAAAAGTCTATGAGGCAATTGTGCGTGGTGATGATACATTTGAGGCAGGTATACCCGAAAGCTTTAATGTGTTGGTAAAAGAAATGCGCTCACTTGCTCTTAATGTGGAGCTTGATGATGCGCGTGAACTTATTGCACAGCGGGCATTGTCTGATACGGCAGAATAATAATTCAAGGAGCGCACTAGAAAAAGGTGCGCTCTTATTACTTTAAGAGGCTCAATAACCTTATTAAGGCTATACAGGTCATTTTTAAAAGTAAATGTCTTTTAAAGAAGATCTGTTATAAAATAGATGAGATATTACAACAGGTTCTAAGAATCTTTGAAGGAGAACAGCATGAACCACGAGGTCATGAATCTTTTCAATCCTCAAGCGCCAGCGCAGACATTTGACTCTATTCGTATTTCTATTGCGAGTCCTGAGAAAATTTTGTCCTGGTCGTATGGTGAGATTAAGAAGCCTGAGACGATTAATTATCGGACTTTTAAACCAGAGCGTGATGGTCTTTTTTGTGCACGTATATTTGGCCCTATTAAGGACTATGAATGTCTATGTGGCAAATATAAACGCATGAAGTATAAGGGCATTATTTGTGAAAAATGTGGTGTAGAGGTTACTCTTTCCCGCGTACGTCGTGAGCGTATGGGGCATATTGAACTTGCGGCACCCGTTGCGCATATATGGTTTCTTAAATCATTACCAGGTCGTATTTCTACACTTTTAGATTTAACTTTAAAAGATATTGAACGGGTTCTTTATTTTGAGAATTATATTGTAACCGAACCAGGATTGACGTCTCTTAAGCTCCATCAGCTTCTTTCTGAAGAAGAATATATGCTTGCTATTGATGAATTTGGAGAAGATCAGTTTACAGCTATGATTGGCGCTGAAGCTATTTACGAGCTTTTAGCTAGTATGGAGTTAGATAAAATCGCTAATGATTTGCGTCTTGAATTAGCTGAAACAACTTCAGAGTTAAAGCAGAAAAAATTGATTAAACGACTTAAAATCGTTGAAAATTTTCTTGAATCTGGAAATAAGCCAGAGTGGATGATTATGAAAACAATTCCGGTTATTCCACCGGATTTGCGTCCATTGGTTCCGCTTGATGGTGGGCGTTTTGCGACATCAGATCTGAATGATCTTTATCGGCGTGTTATTAATCGTAATAACCGCTTGAAACGGCTGATTGAATTGCGTGCTCCTGGAATTATCGTACGCAATGAAAAGCGTATGGTACAAGAAGCTGTTGATGCATTGTTTGATAATGGACGGCGTGGGCGTGTGATTACTGGAGCCAATAAACGTCCTCTTAAGTCTTTATCAGATATGTTGAAGGGCAAGCAAGGACGTTTTCGTCAGAACTTACTTGGGAAGCGTGTTGATTACTCGGGGCGTTCTGTTATCGTGACGGGTCCTGAATTAAAATTGCATCAATGTGGTCTTCCCAAAAAAATGGCTCTTGAATTATTTAAGCCTTTTATTTATGCGCGGCTTGATGCAAAAGGCTATTCATCAACGGTAAAGCAGGCAAAGAAGCTTGTTGAAAAAGAACATCCAGAAGTTTGGGATATCTTGGATGAGGTTATTCGTGAACACCCTGTTTTACTCAACCGTGCGCCAACATTGCACCGTTTGGGGATTCAGGCTTTTGAACCTATCTTAATTGAAGGCAAAGCTATTCAACTTCATCCACTGGTGTGTACTGCTTTTAATGCAGATTTTGATGGTGATCAGATGGCGGTTCACGTGCCGCTTTCTCTTGAAGCACAGCTTGAAGCCCGTGTTTTGATGATGTCCACCAATAATATTCTTCATCCGGCCAATGGTGCTCCCATTATTGTTCCCTCACAGGATATGGTTCTTGGTCTTTATTATCTTTCAATTGTTTCTGAAAAAGAACCAGGTGAAGGAATGGCCTTTTCTGATATAGGTGAGCTTCATTATGCCTTGGAAAATAAGGTTATAACGCTTCATACGAAGATTAAAGGCCGTGTTAAGAATATGGGGAAGGATGGAAAAGAAGTCTCTAAACTTTATGATACGACACCTGGTCGTTTGATTATCGGTGAGCTTTTGCCAAGAAGTGCGGATATCTCATTTGATATTGTCAATCAAGAGATGACGAAAAAGAACATTTCTAAAATGATTGATCATGTTTATCGGCACTGTGGACAAAAAGAGACGGTTATTTTTTGTGACCGTATTATGCAGCTTGGCTTTTCTTATGCTTGTCGTGCAGGAATTTCATTCGGTAAGGACGATATGGTTATTCCTGATAGTAAGTCGCGTTTAGTCGCAGAAACAGAAGCTTTGGCTAAGGAGTACGAACAGCAATATAATGATGGTTTGATTACACAAGGTGAAAAATACAATAAGGTTGTAGATGCTTGGGGTAAATGTACAGATCGCGTTGCAGATGAAATGATGAAACGTATTCAAGCCGTCGATTTTGATCCTAAAACAGGTCGTCAACGGCCGATGAATTCTATCTATATGATGTCGCACTCTGGTGCTCGTGGTTCTGCTAACCAGATGAGACAATTGGCCGGTATGCGTGGATTAATGGCAAAACCATCGGGTGAAATTATTGAAACACCCATTATTTCCAATTTTAAAGAAGGTCTAACTGTTAATGAATACTTCAATTCCACGCATGGTGCACGTAAAGGACTTGCTGATACTGCGTTAAAGACGGCGAACTCTGGTTATTTAACACGGCGTCTTGTTGATGTTGCACAGGATGCTATTATTTCAGCAGTTGATTGTGGTACCGCAAAAGGGCTTACCATGCAGCCGATTGTTGATGCAGGACAAATTGTTGCCTCCCTTGGGCAAAGAATTCTTGGTCGTACAGCGCTTGTTGATATTCTACATCCTGTCTCTGGAGAGGTTATCCTTGAAGGTGGAGCAATGATTGAGGAAGCTGATGTCGCGAAGATTGAAGCAGCTGGAATTCAATCTGTTCAAATTCGTTCTGCATTAACATGTGAAACACGTCTTGGTGTTTGTGCAAAATGCTATGGTCGTGATTTGGCGCGTGGAACACCTGTTAATCAGGGAGAAGCCGTTGGTGTTATTGCTGCTCAATCCATTGGTGAGCCGGGAACACAGCTTACTATGCGTACTTTCCACTTAGGAGGAACTGCGCAGGTTGTTGATTCATCGTATTTAGAGGCATCTTATGAAGGTAAGGTGGAGATTCGTAATCGTAATGTGGTTCGTAACTCTGAAGGCCATTTGGTTGTTATGGGGCGTAATATGGCTATCCTTATCAAGGATGAGTTAGGAAAAGAGCGCGTTGTACATCGTGTTAGCTATGGTGCTCATATTTTTGTTGATGATGGTGATGTGGTTAAACGTGGCCAACGTATAGCAGAATGGGATCCTTATACACGTCCAATTTTAACGGAAGTTGAAGGCTATGTGGGTTTTGAAGATATGATTGATGGTTTATCTGTCACTGAAACAGCTGATGAATCTACGGGTATTACGAAGCGTTTGGTGATTGATTGGCGCGCTAATCCACGTGGTGCGGATCTTAAACCAGCTATTATTATTCACACGGATAAAGAAGGTGAATCCATTGCTAAATTGTATAAGGGAGGTGAAGCCCGTTATATGATGTCAGTGGAAACTATTCTTTCTGTTGAGCTTGGTGCTCATGTTAAGGCTGGTGATGTTATTGCTCGTTTGCCAATGGAAAGTGCCAAGACGAAAGATATTACGGGTGGTCTTCCTCGTGTGGCTGAGCTTTTTGAAGCGCGTCGTCCAAAGGATCATGCGATTATTGCTGAAGTTAGTGGCACGATTCGATTCGGCCGTGGTTATAAGAATAAACGTCGTATCATTATTGAACCAAATGATGAAACTCTTGAGGCAGTAGAATACTTGATTCCAAAAGGTAAGTTGTTCCATTTCCAAGAAGGCGATCAAATTGAAAAGGGAGATTATATCCTTGATGGTAATCCAGCACCTCATGACATCTTGGCGATTAAGGGGGTTGAAGCTTTGGCATCTTATCTTGTTAATGAGATTCAGGAGGTTTATCGTTTGCAGGGAGTTCTTATTAATGATAAGCACATTGAAGTGATTGTTCGTCAAATGTTGCAAAAAGTTGAAATTACAGAATCTGGAGATTCTGGTTATATTCCAGGTGATAATGTTGATCGTATTGAACTTGATGAAATCAATGATAATTTGATTGCAGAAGGGAAGAAACCTGCATCTGGTAATCCCATTCTTCTTGGAATTACAAAAGCTTCTCTTCAAACGCCTTCTTTCATTTCGGCGGCATCGTTTCAGGAAACAACACGTGTTCTTACTGAAGCAGCAGTTTCTGGTAAAATTGATACTTTGCAAGGACTTAAAGAGAACGTTATTGTCGGTCGTCTTATTCCAGCAGGTACGGGTGGTACAATTTCTCAAATCCGTCGTATTGCTGCAGTTCGTGATGATTTGATTGTAGATGAGCAGCGTAAGTCTAGTAATAACGAAGTGGCTAAGGCTATGTTGACAAATATGACAACCGGGGCCGTTGCTGAATAATTTAAATACAACACCACATAATATAAAAACGTCTGAATAGAAAGTTCAGACGTTTTTTATTTCGAAATGCAGAAGTTGTATATTTTCTTGAAAAATATCAAAAATTATAAGGCGATAGTTATTTTAAACATCTTTAGTAGCTTATTGTTTTGTAATGATGCTTATCTTTCTTGTTGTTTCATTTTAAAGTTTCTTAATTTCTGCAGGCAGTATAGAAAGTTTTTTCCCAAATATGTGAAACTCAAAAATCATATTCAAGGAAAAGAGTTGATTATCTACAAATCAAATAATGATTGATTTTTAACTTTAGGAAAATTTTTAATTGATATCTTCTATAGAGATTTAAAAGGATTTATAATGAAAGATCAATAGTCTTTCTGTAATCTAAAAATAATTGATTCTCTACTATACAATGTTTATGAATGTATTTTCTTCTAAATTAAAATGCAGAAAAGTAGAGATTAAGGTGCTCACTAAGTTTTATAAAAAATAGACATATTTCTTATAACAATGTAATCTATGCAGACAGAATAATAAAATGTACGAATATTATTCAATTGGAAAATTAACACGTGAGTTTTCAATAATAGCTCGAACTTTGCTATGAAGAAGAGGGACTTCTTATCCCTTTTCGGTGTGGAAGTACACGGCTTTATACATAAACGGATCGTCATAAGTTAAAACAAATCCTGTATGCTAACAGAGTAAAATTTTCGTTGTCTGAAATATCTGATATGTTGACAATGGTTGGAAAACCACCTGATGATGAGAAAAAGCTTAAGAAATTAATTGCAGGAATTCATAAAAAACGAACTGATTTAAAGCAGATGCAGCATGATGTTGATGATCTTCTACAGGATTTAGAACGAATTGAAGAGAGTTTTTTTGAGAGCTTAGCGGAGTTGGGGGTTAGTCATTGATTATAAATTTATTTTGTCTTCTTTTAGACAAATTTCTTTCTCTTAAAAGAGATAGATTATACTATCTCTAAGGGGAATATTTACCACTGCGTGAAATGTGTAAGTCATTTAAAGAAATAGAGTGTTTGAAAAAGCTGCAAAGGTATTTTCGCAGTATATTATCCTTGATAAGAAAAAACTATTTTTCATAAAGAAAGTAAAAACAATGACAGTTTCTCCTATGAGTGTTTTTCAATCTATTTTGTCACGAAAGTCAATTCGCGCTTTTACTGATCAGCCAGTTAGTTTGGAAACAATCAAAGAAATCTTAAAACTTGCAGCACGTGCACCATCTGGAACAAATATTCAGCCATGGCAAGTAATTGTGCTTACAGGAAGTGTATTACAGAAAGTAGGGCAAGAGCTTTCACAACTTGTGCTTTCAGGTGTAAAAGGAGAGCGTGAATATAGTTATTATCCACGTCAGTGGCGTGAGCCTTATATTTCAAGGCGTCGAAAAGTTGGTTTGGATCTTTATCAGAGTCTTGGAATTCAAAAAGATGATGAAGAAAAAGTACTTCATCAAAAGGCGCGAAATTTTTTATTTTTTGATGCACCTGTAGGACTCTTATTTACAATGGATCACGACATGGAAATGGGGAGTTGGCTTGATTTGGGTATGTTTATGCAGACCATTATGTTAGCTGCACGTGGATTTGGATTAGATACCTGTCCTCAAGCTGCTTTTGCTGATTATCATAAACAGATTCGTACGCTTTTATCTATTCCTTCTGATCGCCATATTATCTGTGGTATGGCACTTGGTTATCGCGATATGAGTGCTCCAGAAAACAATTTTGAGACAGAACGAGAATCGTTAGAAAAATTTGTACGTTTCATTGAAACATATCCATAAAATATTTTATAAAATTAAGCATACGTTTTGAAGAACTTAGTGCATTATGAAAAATATTTCCGATAAGATTTCTCATCCTTATTGAATTTTAATATTGCATATTAACACTTATTTTACTACGCTTCAAACATTAGGAGTTGTGACTCTAGGGGCATTGTCCGTTTTAAAGGTTGGCTAATGGAAAACACTATAGAAAGAAAGTGTTGGGTGGTAGCAAGACGAGCGACATTCGTGTTTATTGTTGTCATTTTTTTAGTTTATCTCGCAATTTGATTTTAAACGGAAGAAACGTTATGAAAAAGCATATATGCTCAAGCTGTACTATAGTTTAAGGTGATACGTGTTTCTATCTGTTTTTGAACTTTTTAAAATTGGGATTGGTCCTTCTAGCTCACATACGATGGGACCAATGACAGCTGCTAATATGTTTTTGCAAAAGATAGGAGATTTTTCTCAGTCGTCTGATGTTCAAGTTTCTCGTATACGTGTTTATCTTTATGGTTCTTTAGCTTTCACGGGTATTGGTCATGCAACAGATAGAGCTATCATATTAGGACTTTTAGGAGAAAAAGCTTCTACTGTTGATCCTGATAGCATGGGGTTTCTGTTAGAAAAAGTTATACGTGAAAAAAAAGTGCAACCAGTAGGTCATCCCGCTTATCAGTTTGATGTGCAACGTGATCTTATTTTTGAACGAAAGCAAATCCTCCCTGGACATACAAATGGACTAGCCTTTGAAGGACTTGATACTGATGGGAATGTTCTGTTGCGGCAGATTTATTATTCTATCGGTGGTGGCTTTGTTGTGACTGAGGATGAATTAAGCCATATGAATGATAATATACAACCAGAAGCATTTGAGGTACCATATCCATTCGATTCTGCTTGTACAATGTTATCAATGGCAGAAAAATCAGGACTTTCAATTGCTGAAATGAAGCGCTTAAATGAAGAAACAAAGATAGAGCGTTCTTCTCTTGATGTAGGGCTTGATGAAATTTTTTCAGCGATGACAAATTGCATTGATAGAGGTCTTTCACAAGAAGGTGAGTTGCCTGGTGGATTGCGTGTTCTAAGGCGCGCTAAAAAGCTGCATGAAACGCTTTTGGAAAAACAAAAGAAAAATTACAATTATCCACTTTGGGCAAATGATTGGCTTTCGGTATATGCTATAGCCGTCAATGAGGAAAATGCAGCAGGTGGTCGTGTTGTTACAGCACCAACAAATGGAGCAGCCGGTGTCGTCCCAGCCGTTTTGCGTTATTATCTTCAATTTAATGATGATTCAGATCGAGAGGGAATACATAATTTTCTATTAACGGCAGCAGCTATAGGCGGTGTTATCAAACATAATGCCTCTATTTCTGGTGCAGAAGTTGGGTGTCAAGGTGAAGTTGGAACGGCATCTTCAATGGCCGCAGCAGGGTTGACCGCAGCGTTAGGTGGAACACCAGCTCAAATTGAAAATGCGGCAGAAATTGCGCTTGAACATCACTTGGGAATGACATGTGATCCTGTTGCAGGTCTTGTACAAGTTCCTTGTATTGAGCGTAATGCAATGGGAGCTGTTAAGGCGGTAACGGCTTCTTCTCTTGCATTATATGGTAATGGAGATCATTTTGTTTCTCTTGATGCTTGTATAGAAACAATGCGCCAGACTGGTCATGATATGAGTGAACGCTATAAAGAGACAAGTAAAGGTGGTCTTGCAGTCAATGTGATATCTTGTTAAGAGCTGGAACATTTTTCAATCCATAACTGGACTTTTGGGAGAGAGATCGTATTTTCTGATAAAGCTTATGTTTTTTCAGCGTTTATGTTGTATGGGGAGCGTTATTAAGAGGGACTTTCTTTATTGAACTTTTACAATAATCCCATCAAATGATAAGCTTTCATCTAATGAAGCTATTCATTTTTTCCAGAAAGATATCAAGGATAATTTTTTATATTAAATCCAAAAGTGGAAAAATATTGGGTATTTTTATGTCCTTAACAATGTTTTTATTGAAAGCTTGGAGATATTGGATAGTTGGAAAAGCTGTCAGAAAAATTCAACAATTTAAGAAAAAAGTATGTTTATCAAAGGGTTTTCTAAGGCTGTAGATAATGGTTAATAATAAAATAATTTTTTAGAGAAATTAAATATTTGTTGCTCCTAAACGGATTTTAATAGGCACATTACCAGTTTGGCTCGCAACGCGTAAATGAATGCGTACAGGAGGCATTATGAGACGACGGTTGCGTATTGTTTGGCAAATGAGAAGGTGAACAAGAGATTGTGTATCTAATGCAGTCGAATTATATTTTAAACCAGTAAGTTTTGCGGCAGCATCGTGAAGAGAACGCAATGAAAGGAGGGATGATTGCTTCAATAAAATTTCTTTTTTATGGAATGAAGCAAAAGCATTATCTGTCATAATACTATCCTTAACGCAGAATTCAAAATTTTTTAGTAGGCTACAGTATAGCAGTTAAAATTTGCTTTCTTTAATGTAGAGCAAGCATCAAATGCAGCTTTTTTTGATTGAAACCCTGTAAAGCGCGCTCGGTAATAACGCCGCCCATTTTTTTCAAACAGTTGCATGTGTGAAGATGCGTGTTTTAAAATAGAAAAAGCTATATTTTTTGCTTTTAAAAGTAGAGTTTTTGCTTGTTCTTCACTAGGAAGAGAACCAATTTGGATAGCCCATCCGGCATTTTCGGACAAAGAGACTGTTACAATTTTATGAGTCTCAGCCGGTATAGTTTTTTGAGGATTCGGTATTGGTATAATTACCTTATTTACAGCCGTTATTGCGATATTGGAGTTTTTAGGTTGTTCTGCAAATGCTGTCAACATAGTCGAAATTTCATCGTCAAAATTACTTGAATCAGCTTTAATGGTCGGTATAGGAGTATTGGCGCCAGTCGGTAAGTGATAGCGTACAGAAGCCATTAAACGTTCACCACTTTTCATTTGGCTTGCTTTGGGCAAATATTGTTTCAATAGGCTAGCCATATGCTCGTCACGCGCAGTAGATGATTTACCTCCCATAACAACAGCGACAACAGAGCGCCCCTCAAGACGCATCGAAGTTGCTAAATTAGAACCTGACATTTGTGTGTAGCCTGTTTTAATTCCATCGACACCTTTCATTATTTTAACAAGTTTATTGTGGCTGTTAATTTTATGTCCACGGAAATTAAAACTTTTTGTTTTGAACAATTTATATTGTTTGGGAAAATGTTTACGTAAAGCTAATGACAAAGTCGCTATATCTCGTGCTGTAGAATAATTGTGCACATCCGGAAGTCCTGAAGCATTTGCAAAATGTGTATGTTTCATGCCAAGTTTACGAGCTTTTATTGTCATCATTTGAGCGAATTTTTTTTCACTACCTCCAAGATATTCTGCAATGGCAGCAGCAACATCATTTGCGGATCTTGTAATGAGTGCTTTAGCTGCTGATTCTGCAGAAATTGTTTGGCCTGCTTTAAATCCAATTTTTGTTGGTGGACGCATTGCTGCATAATGAGAAACAGGAATTGGTGTATTTGGTGTCACACGACGCATCTGCATAGCTTCAAAGAGTAAGTACAATGTCATCATTTTTGTTAAAGAAGCAGGATAACGTTTCAGTGTTGCATTGGCTTGAAATAGAGTTTTTCCCGTAGTAGCATCTATAACAATAGCCGCATACTTATCAGGATAGGCGCCTTGAGGTGTGGCTGATGCCCAACAGTAAGAAAAAGCTAACATAACAAAAGAAATTGCTATTGTTTTACAGTAGCGCATAATTTTTTGATAATTAATATACACTTGCAGTATCCTATTTCTCCATTTATCCTGAAAAACTTCTATAAAGCTTCCTTTTCTGTAATTTGTTGATGCAGTTTAGGCGAATGGTATTACTAATTTGTTTACAGAAGTTATTTTATGAGTGAGTGATTGAAGTCTAACCATAGAGGGAGATTTTTTTCTAATACAAACAGGTATTGCAATAGTTATGAAAGAATTTAAAATTAATAAAAAATGTGTTGCATGGAAAACGATAATGGGACAGACGCTCATAATAAACTCTATAGCTCATATTATGCATAATGAAAAGGGCAAGAATTGGGATGAAGGTAGGCATGGTGCGGTTATAATGCCTAAGGCTAGAGAAAAACTCGAAAAACCTAAATTATGTCGAGTTTTTTTGCTTAATGATGATTACACACCTATGGATTTTGTTGTTTTCGTTTTGAAGAACTTTTTTAAAAAAAGTTTCGAAGAGGCAACGCGGATAATGTTAAATGTTCATCACAATGGGATAGGAGAATGTGGGACTTATACTTATGAAGTCGCTGAAATGAAAATATTACAAGTGAGGGAATGTGCGCGTCAAAATGAACATCCGTTACAATGTGTAATGGAATGGAAGTGAGGAGCTATGCCATCTTTTACACCTAGTCTTGAAGAGGTTTTGCATCGTGCATTAACAATTGCTACTCAAGCACGGCATGAATATGCAACACTAGAGCATCTTCTACTTGCGCTGTTAGATGATGCCGATGCAAATTCCGTTATTCAGGCTTGCCAAGTAGATGTGGAGGAATTGCGAGAGCGCTTAACCAATTATCTTCGCTCAGAGTTAGATGAACAGATTAGAGCTGATGAGGATACAAAGCCTACAGCTTTTTTCCAGCGTGTTATCCAACGTGCGGTGATTCATGCACAATCAGCTGGAAAAGATGAAGTATCGGGGGCAAATGTTCTTGTTGCAATTTTTTCTGAACGTGAAAGCCATGCAGCATATTTTCTTCAAGAGATGGGAATGACACGCTATGATGCTGTACGTTTTATTTCACAGGGTGTCACGCGTGATGATGGGTTATCCATGTTACTTGAAGGACTTGAAGAGCAATTAGATCAGCAGATTTCGGATAATGGTGAAAGAGGAACAAGTGCTTTAACGAATTATTGTGTTGATCTCAATTGTAAAGCACGTAATGGAAAAATTGATTTATTAATTGGCCGTGAAATAGAAATTTCACGCATGATTCAGATTTTATGTCGAAGGTCAAAAAACAATCCGCTTTTGGTTGGTGATCCTGGAGTAGGGAAAACAGCTATAATTGAGGGATTGGCAAAGCGCATTGTTGATGGGCAAGTGCCTGAAGTTTTATCAAATGCAACAATATTTTCTCTTGATATGGGGGGACTTGTTGCAGGTACACGTTATCGCGGTGATTTTGAAGAACGCTTAAAGCAAGTTATTAAAGAGTTTGAGCTGTATCCAGATGCTATTTTATTTATTGATGAAATCCATACCTTAATTGGAGCAGGAGCAACATTAGGGGGAAATATGGATGCAGCAAATCTTTTGAAACCTGTGTTATCTTCTGGAACTATGCGATGTATTGGTTCGACGACTTACAGAGAATATCGCAAATTCTTTGAACAAGATCGTGCTTTAGAGCGTCGTTTTCAGAAGATTGATATTAATGAACCTTCTGTTACAGATGCGATTAAAATTTTGCAGGGGATGAAGCCTTACTTTGAAGATTTTCATCAGATTAAATATACAGATCAGGCGATGAAGGCATCTGTAGAATTATCTTCACGTTATATAATTGACCGTAGGTTACCTGACAAAGCAATTGATATTATTGATGAAAGTGGCGCAGCGCAAAAGCTTTTGCCACAAAAACAACGCAAGAAGAGTATAGGTGTTAAAGAAATTGAAGCGACTGTTGCTACAATTGCAAGAATTCCACCAAAAACAGTTTCCCGGAATGATCAGAAGATACTGAGTAAGCTTGAAAGAGAACTCAAACATGTTGTTTATGGTCAAGATCAGGCAATTTCCGTCTTAGTTTCATCCATAAAATTGGCGCGAGCAGGTTTACGCGAACCGGATAAACCAATAGGAAGTTATTTATTTTCAGGACCAACAGGTGTAGGAAAAACTGAAGTTGCAAAACAGCTTGCATCATCTTTAGGCATTGAATTATTGCGTTTTGATATGTCAGAATATATGGAACGGCATACGATAGCACGTTTAATCGGAGCACCTCCAGGTTATATAGGGTTTGATCAAGGAGGTCTCCTTACAGATGCCGTTGATCAGAAACCTCACGCAGTTCTATTGCTAGATGAGATTGAGAAAGCGCACCCAGAGTTATTTAATATTTTATTGCAGGTAATGGATTATGGTAGATTAACAGACCATAATGGTAAGAAAATTGATTTCCGCAATGTTATTTTGATTATGACAACCAATGCTGGTGCTTCAGATATGGCAAAATCAGCTATTGGATTTGGGAAAGTACATCGTGATGGTGAGGATATAGAAGCAATCAATCGGTTATTTACACCAGAATTTCGTAATCGGTTAGATGCAATTATTCCGTTTGCACCTTTATCTCATTTAATCATCAATCAGATAGTGCAAAAATTTATTTTTCAGCTTGAAGCACAATTAGCTGATCGGGGAATTTGTTTTGAATTAAGCCCTTCTGCAACTTTATGGCTTTCTAATAAAGGATGCGATTCTCAGATGGGAGCACGCCCATTAGGGCGTGTTATACAAGAATATATTAAAAAGCCATTAGCTGATGAAATTTTATTTGGAAAGTTACGCAATGGCGGTACCGTTCGCGTATTGACACAAAAATCAAATGGCAAAAAAGAAAGCTTACAGTTAGAAATTTCATCTTCCGATATATCTGTAAGTTCAAAGAAAAGTAAAATGGAAAACTTTACAAAAAAAAACGTGTAGAAAAAAAGCACAACAACTTAAGAGTGTGTTATAAAGCTGCACGGATTTTTTTTGCATTCTCTTCAAGTATTTCTGGAGGCGTTACCATATCATTATGAGGGGTAAGCTCTATTCCCTCCATACGTGGTATAATATGAAAATGAAGGTGATAGACGGTTTGTTGACTAGCTGCTTCATTAAATTGCATGACAGTTATGCCATCTGCTTGAAAGGCTTTTTTGACAGCATTTGCAATTTTTTGAACAGCTTTAATAACAGGAAATAATGTTTCAGGATCTGCATCAAGTAAGTTTCTAGAGCCTTTTTTAGGAATGACCAGCGTATGACCTGGTGCCTGTGGCATGATATCCATAAATCCAATAACATCATCATCTTCGTAGACACGAACAGAAGGGATTTCATTGCGAATCAATTTAGCAAAAATATTGTTATTGTCATAAGCTTGTTTCATACAAATATTTCCTTTTATCGTAAGTTTAAGATTCTAATTTAAAAACGAAAAAATGCAAGGTTTATCAGAGTGTAAGACAAAGAAGTATTTTGACTTCAGTTATATTTAGGATAATGCACTGTCTTAATGAAGGTTTAGATTTCTATGATGGCTTCAACTTCTACAGGAACATCCATAGGAAGAGAGGCAACACCAATAGCAGAACGGGCGTGTTTTCCAATTTCACCAAGGATATTGACGAATAAATTAGAAGCTCCATTGGCAACAAAAGGAATATCGGTAAAATGAGAATCTACAGCCACAAAAACAGTAATTTTTACCACACGTTTTATTTTATTTAAGTCACCCAGAGTTGCCTTGAGTTGCGCGAGAATATTGAGAGCGCAAGCTTCAGATGCTTTTTGGGCTTGTTCGGTATTCACAGTTGCACCAACTTTACCGATGGCTATTGGTTTTCCATTAATAAGAGGAAGTTGCCCAGAAATAAAGAGTTGATTGCCACTTTGTGAAGTGGTGATGTAATTGGCAAGGGGGGAGATTACTTCAGGAAGAGTGATCCCGAATTTTTCTAAGTTTTTTTCAATCATATTGGTCATAATTTTAACTCCATAGCTACTTTATAATATATTCATTGCATAATCTATTTTTTGATTTAAGAAAATGTGTGGTTAATTGAGAAATTAGCCTTTTTTGCCTTATTGTATGATGTTATGCAACGGGGATAAAGTTCGGAAGTTGGGAATGATTAGATCATTATTTATAATAGTTTTATATATTGTTTTTTTATGTACTGCGAGAGCTGAAGAGCCCATTTTTATTGTGCCTCATCGAGCAATTTATGATTTTCATCTCGATAGTGTTTCTCATGAAATGACAATTTCTGCGATGTCAGGACGAATGGTTTACGAGCTTGCTGGTTCGGCATGCCAAGGCTATAGCACACGTTTTCGTTTCATTAGCCGTGTTTACATTGAAGATATGCCAGTACGTTTGACGGATCAACAGACGACGAGTTATGAAACAGGAGACAGCCGTACATTTCGTTTTAATATTACAGATCAAGAGGGAGAAGAGGTTGTGCATCGTGCCGAGGGAGTTGCGGAGCGTACGCAAGATGGTATTACAGTTACCTTAAAAAAGCCAAAGGAAAAAGAGTATAAGCTTGCAATGGCTGAATTTCCAATGATGCAACTAAAAAATATTATCCGCCATGCAAAAGCAGGAGATCATTTTTACAATGTTACTGTATTTGATGGGACAAATAAAGCAGATAAAGTTATAAAAGAAAGTATCGTCATAGGGGAAAAGAAGACGCTTTTATCTGATAGCGAAACGGAAAAAGTAAGAAAATTGGATGAAGAAGAATATTGGCCTGTTACAATTTCTTATTTTGATGATGGAGAAAATAAAGATGGTTTGCCGGTTTATCGTAGCAGTTTTCTCTTACATGAGAATGGTGTCATGCGTGATCTTCATATAGATTATGGAACTTTTTCAGTGCGTGCAAAATTGAACAGTCTCGAATTCTTGGAACTTGGAAAAGATCTTAATCAATGTGAAAATGCAAATATTAAATGATTAAAGAAAATAACTTGAAAAAGAATCAAATATTAGTATGTTTGCGCTATTCCACACGCGGAGTCTGGGTGTTTGCAAATGATCTGTGAGAAACTTCTAGCAAGCATCCGCCGGTAGCAGGTCTTCCTGCTTTTTCCGCGGAGGTTGAACCGGAAAGGATAAGATTTATGGCACTACCCGATTTTACTATGCACCAGCTTTTAGAAGCTGGTGTGCATTTTGGTCACCAGACTCATCGCTGGAATCCCAAAATGACTCCCTATATTTATGGTCAGCGTAATAATATCCATATTATTGACCTTGCTCAGACCGTTCCACTTTTACACCAAGCACTTAAACTTGTTTCAGATACTGTAGCGCGTGGTGGTCGTATTCTCTTTGTTGGTACGAAACGGCAAGCATCTGACATTATCGCAGATGCGGCGAATCGTTCCGCTCAGTATTACGTTAATGCACGTTGGCTTGGCGGCATGCTCACAAACTGGAAAACGATTTCCAATTCGATCCATCGTTTGCGGAAGCTTGATAAAATTCTTGCTGCTGAAGCGCAAGGCTTTACTAAAAAGGAACGTTTAAATCTTGAACGTGATCGTGAAAAGCTTAATCGTGCGCTTGGTGGTATTAAAGATATGGGTTCTGTTCCAGATCTTATCTTTGTTATCGATACGAATAAAGAAAATATTGCACTCCAAGAAGCAAAACGTTTAGGTATTCCAGTGATTGCTATTATTGATACCAATTGTGATCCCGATGACGTAACACATCCAATACCAGGTAATGACGATGCTTCACGTGCAATTTCTCTTTATTGCGATCTTTTTGCCCGTGCTGCTCTTGATGGTATTGCACGCCAGCAAGGAGCAATGGGTATCGATTTAGGAGCTCAAGTTGATGCACCTGTGGAGCCTATTTTGGAAGAAAATGCAGTTTCAGAAGTTTCTGAATAATATAAAATGCCTAATTAAGGTACTTTTATTGTCTAAAGAAGAAGTTATAGGCGTGCAGAGGGATTTTGCACGCTTTCACTGTTACAAAATAAAGAGGCAAATATGAGCATTACTGCTGCACAAGTAAAAGAACTTCGAGAACTATCTGGCGCTGGTATGATGGACTGTAAAGCCGCCCTAGCAGAGACCAATGGTGATATGGAAGCTGCTGTTGATTGGCTTCGTAAAAAAGGAATAGCTAAAGCAGATAAAAAGGCTGGTCGTACAGCAGCTGAGGGATTAATCGGAGTCGTATCAAAAGATTCACATGCAGTTTTGGTTGAGATTAATTCTGAAACAGATTTTGTTGCACGCAATGATGGATTCCAAGACATCGTGCGTAAAGTAGCAACTGCTGCCTTAGATACGTCAGGGGATGTTGAATCTGTTTCTGTTTCTCTTTATCCAGGTTCTGAGAAGACTGTAGAGCTTACAATTAAAGATGCAATTGGTACAATTGGCGAAAATATAACATTTCGTCGTTCCGCTAAATTGTCCGTTGAGAATGGTGTTGTTGCGACTTATATACACAATAGTGTGGCTGATGGGCTTGGAAAACTTGGTGTTTTGGTTGCAATTGAAACAACAGGAAATAAAGAGGCTGCTCTTGCTTTTGGTCGGCAGGTCGCGATGCATATTGCGGCAACCAATCCATTAGCACTTACAGCACAAGATGTTGATGCTTCTGCTGTTGAACGTGAAAAAGCAATTTTTTCAGATCAAGCACGTCAGTCTGGAAAACCTGAAAATATCATTGAAAAAATGGTAGAAGGGCGTATGCGTAAGTTTTTTGAAGAGGTTGTTTTGCTTTCTCAAGCTTTTGTTATGAATCCTGATATAACTGTTGAGGCTGCTTTAAAGGATGCTGAGAAATCAATAGGTGCTCCAGCAAAAATTATAGGCTTTATTCGTTTTGCATTAGGTGAAGGTGTGGAAAAAGAGGAGTCTGATTTTGCAGCAGAGGTTGCTGCTGCTGTAAAAGGCTAGTTATTGCAAACTCTTGATCAGAGATTTAAAGTCATATCATTGGTTGTAGAATCTCTGAGGGGAAAAATGTAATTGTTGAGAGGGCGTCACGTGAAAAAAGTGGTGCCCTTCGTGATGTCAAAAGCAAAAAGTAAATGGGCTTTTGGGGAGATTATTAATGGCATTAGCACTTCCGTATAAACGTATTCTTTTAAAGGCTTCTGGTGAAGCTCTTATGGGAGGGCAGAATTTTGGCATTGATGTTTCTGTTGTAGACCGTATTGCCGCTGATATTGCAGAAGTGCGCACAATGGGGATAGAAGTTGCGGTTGTTATCGGTGGGGGAAATATTTTTCGTGGCGTTGCTGTTGCTTCGCATGGTGGGGACCGAGTGACAGGTGATCATATGGGAATGCTTGCAACTGCTATTAACTCTTTAGCATTGCGAACATCTTTGACAAAATTAGGGGTTGAAACTGTTGTACTCTCTGCGATTGCTATGCCACAAATTTGTGAAAGTTTCTCGCAACGTAAAGCAATAGCTTATATGAATCAGGGAAAAGTTGTTATTTTTGCAGGTGGTACAGGAAATCCATTTTTTACCACTGATTCTGCTGCTACTTTACGTGCAGCAGAAATTGGTGCGGATGTCCTTCTTAAAGGAACACAAGTTGATGGTATTTATTCAGCAGATCCAAAAATAGACCCTACGGCTAAGCGTTTTGACCAATTAACACATGTTGAAGTTTTGCAATGGGGATTATCTGTTATGGATTCAACGGCGGTCACTTTAGCACGTGAGAACAATGTACCGATTATTGTGTACTCCATTCATGAAAAAGGCGGTTTGGCTAAGGTCTTGAATGGAACAGGACGCTTTACAATAGTATCGGAATAAGGGTAAGCTTCAAAGGACAATTGAAGGAGACAGAAATATGAATGTTACATCAATTATGGATGATCTGAAACGTCGCATGGATGGTGCCATTACGGCTTTTAAACATGAGTTAGGTGGTTTGCGGACTGGACGTGCATCGGCCAGTTTATTAGAACCGTTGACCGTTGAATCTTATGGTTCTGTTGTTCATATAAATCAGGTTGCTAATATTTCTGTTCCTGAACCTCGCATGCTTTCTGTTTCTGTATGGGATAAAACGATGGTCGGAGCTGTAGAGCGCGCTATTCGCGATTCTGGTCTTGGTTTAAATCCCATAACTGATGGTACGAATTTACGTATTCCTTTGCCTGAGTTGAATGAAGAGCGCCGTAAAGAACTTGTAAAAATTGCGCATCACTATGCAGAGCAAGCGCGTGTTGCTACACGTCATGTTCGTCGGGATGGTCTGGACAATTTGAAAAAGTTAGAAAAAGATGGTGAAATTGGTCAAGATGAAGCCCATAGTTTGTCTGAAAAAGTTCAAAAACTCACGGATGAAACTATTGCTGATATTGATAAAATTTTAGCCGTAAAAGAATCTGAAATTGTGCACGTTTAAGACGATTTTGTCACTAGAAAAAGGATATTTACTCCCAGCCTGTAAATTGTTTCTAGGGATAATTGTAGGGAGTGGTGTGCTCTGTGGTAGCAAGGTGTGATGCAGGAAGGTGTTCTATCATTTTGATATGGGAGAGACTGATTTGAAAGGGCAGATGTTTTTATTTTTTAGTCTGCGTGATAAATCATGCCCTTTGCTGGGAGACACTATTTAACAGCATGGTGCGGTTTTTTAGTTGAGCACGTCTTTGTTAAAATGCATAATGAAAGCATTATTAGAAATTATTCAAATATTCTAAGATGAAGGTTGGGGAAAGAATATAATGCAAAAAACAAGCCTAACCTTTCTCTTATTTCTCATTATAAAACATGTGAGTATAATTGATCAAGCAGATGTTATGTGGCGTAATTCGTTTTTTAATGACGAATAGTTGATAGAAAAGTATTTTTATACGAAACCTATATTAGTTAATTTGTATGGGGCAGAGGTAACTGCTTTTTCATTTTATATTTGAGAAAATATTAAAAAATATTTTATAATTTTGACGGAGATTTTTGAAGCTGTTTTCATTGATTATTAGTTTCATAAGCGCTATCTTAGTAGACTGAATTATTTATGATAAATTATAAGAGAAATTATACAGGTATGAGATAAAAATACTGCGTAGGGGAGTTTTTCTTGCGTTAATTTTAGAGCTTGTATTTTCTATTTTTATTGTTTGGATGTTGTTTTGTCTAATTTGGTTTATCGTATTCTGACAGCTTTTGTTTTTGGCATTATTGCGTTGTATCTAACATGGTTGGGAGGAAACTTCTTTTTTTTATTTGTATGGTGTATTGGCGGTTTTGTTCTTTATGAGTGGATGAGTATTACTAAAGAGAAATGGTGTATTTTACAAAAAATATTAGCAAGTATATTTTATTTAATCTTTGGCTTTTTTTTAGTGTTGAGTGTATCTGCTTCATTGATTTTTTGTGTTTTAATCGTTTTAGCTACAGTATTAGCTATTATATCTATAAAAAAGAGTGGTTGGGTTTTTTGTGGTTTTTTATATGCATCTTTTCCTGTTGTTGCTTTATGCTTTCTACGGGATCATGAAATGTTGGGGTTCCAAGTTGTTATTTTCTTATTTACGATAGTGTGGGGAACAGATATTGGTGGTTATTTTATCGGACGTGCATTAGGGGGCCCTAAATTAGCACCACAATTTTCTCCTAATAAAACATGGTCAGGAGCACTTGGTGGTACATTTGTCGGAGTTTTCGGTGGTATATGGGTTGCTTTTGGATTTTTTGATATAAATTTAGCCAGTTTTTTTGTGCCACTCCTTACACTTGTTTTGTCAATTGTTTCACAATTGAGTGATTTAGGGCAATCATGGCTCAAAAGACGTTTTTCTGTTAAAGATTCTAGTTCTTTATTGCCTGGACATGGTGGTTTTATGGATCGTATAGATGGATTGGTAGGGGCAGCTTTTCTTCTTTATTTAATTGGTTCATTTATGTCTGATATGGATGCGCCTTTTAATCTTTTTAGTATGATCTAATTGGGAGAAGATAGTTTGGAACTTTTAAATCATATCGTCACTATGGGTGATTTTCTTTTAAGAAGTTTGAGTATTCTTTTCATCATTATGATTATCATTTTTGTGCACGAATTTGGGCACTATCTCATTGGTCGGTGGTGTGGTATTAAGGCGTTAATTTTTTCGCTTGGATTTGGACCAGAAATAGCGAGTTATACAGATAAGCATGGCACGAAGTGGCGTTTAGCACTTATCCCCTTAGGAGGTTATGTAAAATTTGTTGGGGATGAGGAAAAAATCGATACGGAATCATCCCAATCATCTCTGATTGTTGATGGTTCATTTGCTAGTGCGCATGCTTGGAAAAAAGCAGCAACTGTTTTTGCCGGTCCTTTCTTCAATGCCCTTTTTACTGTTGTTATTCTAACATTTTTTTTCTTTATCTATGGTCGTGTAGCCATTGAGCCCGTTGTTGGTTCTTTGGTAAAAGATAGCCCTGCTCTTCAATCCGGTTTGGAATTAGGTGATCGTTTTGTTGAAATGGATGGGCGACGGGTTGAAAGCTTTGAAGATTTGATGAATTATGTAGCTTTTCACGGAAGAGAACCCATAGAGTTTAAAATAGAACGCATGGGGCGATTCTTTACAACGATGATTACCCCGAAAGTCGTTGAGCGAGATGATGGATTTGGTAATCGAACACGAAGTGCTATGATAGGTGTAGGTGTTCCTGTTGATTTAAATAATCCTGCACGTTTAGATCCAACTTATATAAAACATATTCGCTATGGTTTTGTAACAGCTGTAAGAAAAGCGTCAGACCGTACTGTGTTTATCGCCACTCAAACCGTTCTTTTTATGAGTCGTTTAATAGGAGGCAAAGAGGATCGTTGTCGGCTAAGTGGACCTTCTAAAACCGTTAAAATTGCTTGGAAAGTGAGCGAGACAGGTTTTATCTCTTTATTGAATTTAGCAGCTTTTCTTTCAATAAGTGTTGGGCTTATTAACCTTTTTCCGATTCTACCGCTTGACGGTGGGCATCTTTTATTGCATGTCATTGAGGTCATTACTGGGAGGAAAATATCTGCTAAAATTCAGGGAATCGTTTTTCGTTTAGGTTTTTCCATTCTTCTCCTTTTTATGATCTTTGTCTTTTTTAATGATTATTTTTGTTGGTTTAGCTAATTAAATTATGGAAAACGCTTTATAAATTAAGTAATAATAGCAAAAACAAATTGAAGGTTGTTTACCATGTCTACAAAATGTTGTGGCGTTGTACATTATAATGAGTAATTAAGGAATGAAAAGTCTCGCTGTAAAAAGGTTGTTATGGCAGTTAGCTTTTTAAGGCATCATGTCTAAGGAACGAGAGTAAGGTAAAAAAGCCAATGACTACGAATTCAAAGTTTTTAAATGCAGCATCTGTATTGGTGTTAAAGATGGGGATGATTGCCCCAGCAACGGTTTTTATGTCAATTGCTGCGGTCGGAGAAATACAAGCGTCTGTAGTCCGCTCTATTGAGGTTCGTGGGAATAAGTTTGTAAGTTCTCAGGCGATTCGAGACAATATGGGGATTAAGGTTGGGCAAGGTGTTTCCAGTGGTGATGTTGATAGTGCTGTGAAGAACCTTTTCGAATTGGGTTTATTTTATGATGTTAAAATAAATCCGGTGGGTGATAAATTGGTTGTATTCGTAAAAGAATATGAGGTTGTCAATCAAATATTGTTTCAAGGAAATAAATCTTTTAAAGACCCAGATCTTAAGCGGTTTATTTCTTTAAAACCGAATGAGCCTTTTAATTCTGCGAAGCTTTCTGCTGATATAAATACAATTCGTGAGGCTTATAAAACTCTTGGTCGTAATAATATCACTGTTAACGTTCAAACGATTAACCTTGGAAAAGGGCGGGTTAATGTGGTATTTAATGTCGTTGAAGGGAAAAAAACAAAGATTGGTGATATCACTTTTAAGGGCAATAGTGTCTTTGGAAGTCGCCGTTTGCGTGATGTGATTTCAACAAAAACTTCAGGAATTTTTTCGAAGTTGTTGGGAGGTGATGTTTACAGTGAAGAGCGCCTCGCTGTTGATGAAGAAGCTTTACGTCGCTTTTATTATAACCGTGGTTATGCAGATTTTCGTGTAGTCTCTTCTAAAGCAACTTTTGATGCAGCAAGCAATACGTATAAAATTTCTTTCGTTCTTGATGAGGGTGCGCTCTATAAAATTAGCGATATTCAGGTTGAAAGTGATGTTGATGGAATTGACGTTCAATCTGTAAAAAGGGTGCTTAAAACCCAGCCAGGTAATGTTTATAGTGCAGAAGATATTGAACAGTCTGTTGCAACTATTAATAACAAAGTTGCTGATTCGGGATATGCTTTTGCTAAAGTTGAACCGCGGGGAAATCGTAATTTAGCAAATCATACAATTTCAATTTTATATAATATTGAACAGGGTACACGTGCTTATATTCAACGTATTGATATACGTGGCAATGAGAAAACGCGTGATTACGTCATTCGCCGTGAGATTGATTTAAACGAAGGAGATGCTTACAATCAAACTTTATTACAGCGGGCAAAACGTCGTCTAGAAAGTTTAGGTTTCTTCAAAGCCGTTAATATTTCAATGGTTCCTACAGATCAATCTGACCAAGTTGTTTTGGTAATAGATGTCGTTGAAGCTTCAACAGGAGATCTCTCTCTTTCTGGAGGGTATACAACAGGGGGAACAAGTCCTGGTATGTCACTTGAAGTTTCTGTTACTGAACGTAATCTTGGGGGACGTGGTCAATATGTTCGTTTAGGATTAGGTGCGGGGCAAGAAAAATCTCGTAATTATAATTTATCATTTGTTGATCCTTATTTCTTAGGGTATCGTTTATCTGCTGGCGTTGATGTTTTTCGTAGTACTTATCGTGCTGATAAAGCCTATGATGTACGGCAGACAGGTGGATCGCTGCGGTTTTCGTTACCTATTAATAATCAATTATCTGCTAATGTAGCTTATTCTTATGTGCAGGAAGAATATGATTTTGGCGGAGAGTATGATTTTGACAAAGAGAGTGACATAATAGAATTATATGGGAAATATTCTGGTGCGATTGTTCAAGCTGCAAAACACAGCCCTTGGAAACGTTCATCAATTAGTTATGGTTTCACCTATAATACGATTGATGATATGAGATCCCCCCATGATGGGTGGTACGTGCATCTGCTTCAGGAATATGCAGGGCTTGGTGGGAGTGCAAAGTTCTTGAAGACCACGGGTAAGGCGATGATGTACAAGACTCTTTCTGACCAGAAGGATATCGTTGGTTTGCTTTCCTTTGGGGGTGGTTATATCCACGGAATGGGCCGAGATGGTGTTCGTATTTTCGATATGTTTAAAGTAAATTCTGATATGATTCGAGGGTTCAAATATAATGGAATAGGTCCGCGTCAGGTTTCCAGTAAGGGTGAGGTTTATTTCTTGGGGGGAACGACATATATGAATGCGACTGCTGAAGTACAGTTCCCTATCCCTGTCGTGCCTGAAGGATTTGGGTTGCGCGGTGCTTTATTTGCGGATATTGCCACGCTTTATGGCAATAATTATAAAGCCGTTTTTAAGGGTGAACCGTCTGTTACCAATACCAAAAGTGCTTGGCGTTCATCTGCAGGTGTGAGTTTGATGTGGGATTCTCCGTTTGGTCCTTTGCGTTTTGATTATGCTTGGCCAATAACGAAGCAGGAAGGTGATCGTTTGCAACAATTGAACTTTGGTATTTCTACGAAGTTCTGATTTGAGCGATTTTAAGAGGGAAAACTTGAAGAGAATAGCTTAAGCTGGGAGAGAAAGTGTTTTGATGGCGGATACATTTTTTTTTACGCCGTCCCGACGATTGACAGTTGCAAATGCTGCTGAGTTGACGGGTGCAAAGCTTCTTAATCCAGAGTTTTCTCATAAAGTTATCAATACTCTTTCTTCACTTGAGAGTGCTGTGGAAGGTTCGCTTGTTTTTGTAGAGCATCGGAAGTTTTCTGATGCTTTACTGGACAGTTCTGCTGTTGCTGTTTTGTGTACGAATGAGATTGTTTTTAAAGTTCCCGAGACTATGGCAATTTTGGTGACATCCACACCACAGCGTGACTTTGCTCAGATTGGTCGTATTTTGTTTCCAGATTCTGTCAAGCCAATGCCTTGGTTGGGGCAGAAGGGGATTTCATCGCATGCGCATATTCATCCAACGGCTAAGTTGGCACATGATGTGTGTATTGAAGCGGGAGCTGTTATTGGTAAAAATGTTGAGATTGGTGCAGGAACTCTTATTTCATCCACAGCTGTTATCGGTGAAAATTGCCGTATTGGATGTGACTGCTATATTGCTCCTAAGGTAACAGTTCAGTGTTCTATAATAGGTGATAAGGTTCAGCTTTATCCTGGTGTTTGCATTGGGCAAGATGGTTTTGGTTATGTTGGGGGCGTTTCTGGAATCGAGAAAATTCCACAGCTTGGTCGCGTTATTATTGAGGATGGTGTAGAAGTTGGTGCGAACACGACAATTGATCGTGGGACATTTCAAGATACTGTTATTGGTGAAGGAAGCAAGATTGATAATCTTGTACAAATTGCCCACAATGTAAAAATTGGCCGCTATTGTCTTATTGCCGCTCAATGTGGCATTGCGGGAAGTACATCTATAGGGGATATGTCTCAGCTTGGTGGAAGTGTGGGAGTAGCTGATCACATCATAATAGGTAAATCTGTTCAGATTGCTGCTCGTAGTGGTGTTATGAATGACATTCCGGATGGCGAAAAATGGGGAGGTAGTCCAGCGCGACCATTTAAACAATGGTTTCGTGAAGTAGCGGCGTTGCGCAGTATGGGAAAAGTTAAAAAGGAGAAACGCTGATATGATCAGCAGTGAAAAAACTAAAAACTTAGAGGCTGTCGATATTGAAAAACTATTATCAATATTACCGCACCGTTATCCATTTTTATTAATTGATCGTATAATTGATATTAATGGTGAACAAGAAGCGATTGGTATTAAAAATATAACGATTAACGAGCCTCATTTTACGGGACATTTTCCCTCAAAGCCTGTTATGCCTGGAGTTTTGATTTTAGAAGCTATGGCACAAACGGCAGGAGCAATAGCACTTTTAAATTTAGGCAATAAGCAAACAAATTTAGTTTACCTTATGACGGTTGATAATGCGAAATTTCGTAAGCCGGTTATGCCTGGTGATCAGCTCAAGATTCATGTTCAGCTTTTGAAAAAAAGATCTGGTATGAGACGTTTTTCATGTGTTGCAAAAGTAGAAGATGTCCGTGTCGCTGAAGCAGAAATTGCTGCGATGATTGTCGAAGAAGAATAAACGATATTTGATGGGAATTTAAAAATGTCCGGTACGAAAATCCATCCAACTGCTCTTGTGGAGAAGGGAGCGCAGCTTGGTGAGAATGTACGCGTTGGACCATTTTGCCATATTAGTTCAGAGGCTGTTATTGGTGATGAATGTAGTTTGACAAGTCATGTTGTAATAATGGGAAAGACAACGTTAGGAGCCAAGAGTAAAGTATTTTCTCATGCCGTTTTGGGGGCAGATCCGCAAAATAATAAACATAAAGGAGGGGCTACAACTCTTTTTATTGGTAAGAATTGTACGATTCGTGAAGGTGTAACAATGCATAGGGGCTCCGATTCGAGTGTAGGAATGACAGTTGTTGGTGATAATTGCCAATTTTTTTGTTATGCGCATATCGCTCACGATTGTTATGTAGGCAATCATGTAACATTTGCCAATAACGCAATGATTGCTGGTCATGTTACTATTGGTGATTATGTGATTATTGGTGGTGGTGCTGCTGTTCATCAATTTGTTCGTGTTGGACATCATGCATTTATCGGCGGCGTATCTGCACTGGTTGGTGATCTGATACCTTATGGAACAGCTGTTGGTGTGCAGGCAAAACTTGCTGGACTCAATATTATTGGTATGAAGCGTGCAGGACTTGAGCGTCAAGATATTCATGCACTCCGTCATGCGGTTGCTATGCTTTTTGATCATAGCAAACCATTTAAAGAGCGTGTCAGTGATGTTGCTTCTTTCTATTCTTCTTCTCAGTCTGTTTCTGAAGTTGTTAATTTTATTAAAGAAGAAGGAAAGCGTTTTTATTGTACACCAAAATTTGAAGGTGTTAGAATAAAAGAACATAAGGATTAAAAATGCCTATTTGGGGAGCCAGAAGTTTTCTTTCCGGCCGTACTGCTATTATAGCAGGAAATGGTGTTCTACCGATTACTGTTGCGCAGACTCTTGAGAAGAATGGAGAAAATCCTTTTCTTGTGCTTTTGCATGGTGAGGCAGATTCTGTTCTTTATCGCTATGAGCATTGCGAGCTATCAATTGTAGAGTTAGCACGACTCGTTAAAATTTTAAAAGAGGCTGGTGTATATAATGTTGTTTTGGCAGGTGGTGTGAAAAAGCGTCCACTTCTTAAACAATTGCGACTGGACTGGACAACATTTTTAGCTCTTCCTAATTTAATCGGAGCTTTGAAGAGGGGAGACGATGCGTTATTAAAAGCTTTTATACGGGTTATTGAAGCACACGGTTTTTGTGTTATCGGTGCTCACGAAATAGTCCCAGATCTTTTAGCTCCCATAGAATTTAATTTAACAGTACGGCGCGCTACTCCAAAAGAGAAAAAAGATATTTTTTTAGCAGTAGAAGCAGCAAAGCTTTTAGGTCAATTAGATATCGGGCAAGCCGTTGTCGTTGTTCAAGGAAGGGTGGTTGCTCTAGAGGGCGCTGAGGGAACTGATAATATGTTGTGGCGTATTTGTGAAATGCGAGAAAGAGGGCAAATTCCCCTTAAAGGTGGCATTCTTGTAAAATGCGCAAAACCACAACAGGATAATCGCGTTGATTTGCCATCAATTGGGCCCGCGACAATAATGAATATTGCAAAGAGTGGTTTATCTGGTGTTGCGGTGGAGGCAAATAGAAGTCTAATATTATCGGTGAAAACAACAATAGAAAAAGCCAACAAATATTCTTTATTTATAGAGACATTTGAAAAGTTTGGTCATGAATAATTGTTTCTTAAAGATTGCAGTGGTTTCAGGTGAGGAATCTGGTGATTTACTTGGGGCCGATCTAATTTCTTGTTTATTACAACAGATAGGATGCAATATTCATTTGATTGGTGTTGGGGGGAGCCATTTAAAGGCATTAGGCTTAAAAAGCTTTTTTGATTCCCATGATATTGCTTTAATAGGTTTAAAGGAGGTGTTGAAAAAACTACCATTGTTGTTGCTACATATTCGCAATTTATCCAAATTTATTGCACAAGAACAACCTGATTGTTTAATTATTATTGATAGTCCTGATTTCACGCATCGTATTGCAAAAAAGGTACGTGCTTTAGCGCCTTCTATTCCTATCATTAAATATATTGCACCAACCGTTTGGGCATGGAGGCCAGAGCGTGCAAAAGCTATGTGTGGATTTGTTGATCATGTTTTAGCGGTTTTTCCTTTTGAAGAAAAGATTATACAAGATTTGGGAGGCCCTGCCACGACTTATGTTGGACATCGTCTTTTGACATATCCTCCCCTTTTGAGAATTCAGTCAGAAAAAAAAAGCCAATTAGAACAAAGAAATTTGATCGATACACAAACATTATCGCCTACATTAGTTATTTTGCCAGGATCACGCAATTCAGAAATTCGTTCCTTAATGCCTATTTTTCGAGAAACAGTAGAGATTCTTGTACAACGTATTCCTCATTTACGTATTATTTTACCAACCTTACCTCATTTGGTAGATAGAATCCGGGACTTTGTGCAGGGCTGGAAAAGCAAGATAGAAATTGTAGTTGGTGAAGATGAAAAATGGCGTGCTTTTGCACAAGCAGATGTTGCTCTTGCTGCACATGGAACTGTTTCACTTGAATTAGCCTTAGCAAAAGTTCCTATGGTTC
Organism: Bartonella sp. AP30XZML; assembly: GCF_042195945.1. NCBI lineage: Bacteria > Pseudomonadati > Pseudomonadota > Alphaproteobacteria > Hyphomicrobiales > Bartonellaceae > Bartonella > Bartonella sp. AP30XZML. The sequence goes on from NZ_JBHIPJ010000103.1 coordinate 36,146, forward strand.
TTTGCTATAAACTTGATTTCTTTTCTAAATTATTTATTTTTCCTAAAATGATGTTATGGAGTGCTGCTCTTCCAAATATTATTGCTGATAAGCCTATTGTTTCGGAATATTTGAATGAATTAATCCGTCCTGGCATGTTAGCAAGACAGGTAGAACAACTTTTGGCTAATCCTTTATTGCGACAGGCACAACTTGATTCCTTTGAGATGGTAGAACAGAAAATGAAAACTGAAGTACCATCGGGGGTTGTTGGCGCACAAACAATTATCACTATTTTAAAAAGCAGGAATAAAATTGTATAAATAAAGCAATATTTTAATGATTAATATTTAATTTTAGCAAGAAAATTACAAGCACGTTGGCTTTTAGGATTGGTAAAAAATTCTTCAGAGGCTGCATCTTCAACAATTTTTCCATTTTCTAGAAAGAGTATTCTTTCTGAGACTTTACGTGCGAAGCCCATTTCATGGGTAACACAAAGCATTGTGATCCCTGTATCGGCCAATCGAGCCATCACTTCCAAAACTTCTCCCACACTTTCTGGATCAAGAGCAGAGGTTGGTTCATCAAAAAGCATGACTTCAGGTTCCATACAAAGTGCACGGGCAATCGCAACACGTTGTTGTTGCCCACCAGAAAGTTGTAAAGGATATTTTTCACAGTGTTTTTCAATACCAACATGTGTTAAGTAACGAATTGCCCGTTCTTTTGCTTGTTGTTTGGAAAGTCCCTGAACTGTCATAGGTGCTAAAATACAATTTTGTATAACGCTCATGTGGGGAAATAAATTAAAGTTCTGAAAGACCATTCCTATCTTACGAAGAACATTTTTTTGCTGTTGTATAGGTGCAGTATGGATATCAACGTTATGGATACAGATTGAACCTTTTTGTGCTTGTTCTAATTGATTAATACAACGAATTAACGTTGATTTTCCTGATCCGGATGGTCCACAAATAACGATATGTTCACCAGCTTGAACATTAAAGTTGATATCATGTAGGACCTGAAAGTTTCCATACCATTTATTTAGATTTCGAATAGAGATCACTGTTTTTTTACTGGGAGAGATCGATTTATTATTTTTCAAATTCATCTTATTTTATTCTTTCATTGATGAAGAACTTGATTAATTCAACATTTTGGTTTGGTAAAGTTTTTTATGATCATTTTATTTACCGTAAATATCGAGTGAGGCGCTGCTCGATAAAAACAATAAAACGATGAATGAGTTCAACGATAAAGAGATAGATAAGAGCAGCCCAAACGTAAACTTGAAAATCGAAAGTCCGTGAATAAGCGAGTTTAGCAACCCCCATTAAATCATAAACAGTAATAAGTGAGGCAACAGCACTGGATTTAATCATTAAAATCAACTCATTTCCTAGGGGGCGTAATGCTACAATCATTGCTTGTGGAAGAATAACTCTAAAAAATGTGACAGAGTTGCTTAAACCTAAAGCTTTTGATGCTTCGCGTTGTCCAGTTGTTACGGATAGAAAACTTCCTTTAAAGATCTCAGATTGATAGGCAGCAGAATTGAGTGTAAAAATAAAAAGACAACAATACCACGCGTTTTGAAAAAACCACCATAGCCCCACTTGTTGCCAAAAACTGTTCATTGAACCAAGCCCATAATAAAAAAGAAAGAGTTGAGCTAATAAAGGAGAGCCACGGAAAAAATAGACATAAGCATTTGCAAAATATTGTAAAAATGTATTCTCTGATAGACGTGCAAAAGCGATAAGCATACCAAGAAAAAGTCCTAGAGAACAAGAAATAGAAACAAGTTCAACAGTAACAATAAAGCCATTAATAAATTTTGGTCCATAATGACTTAAAAGATCAGGATTAAAAAGAAAATAAAGCCACTCAGGAATCATTGACCTAGCACCTTTTTATAGCCTATTTGAGTGTATGTTTCCAAATGGCGTAAGATTGCAGTAAAAACCGCTGAAAATAACAAATAGAGTAAGCATGCTACAAAATAAAATAGCATGGGTTTATTGGTAGCAGCGACAGCTAGATTCGTTTGTCGCATGAGGTCAACAAGCGCGATGGTAGAAACAAGGGATGTATCTTTCAGTAAAGTAAGCCAATTATTAGAAAGTCCTGGCAAGGCATTTCGGATGAGCTGAGGGAAGACAATACGAAAAAATGTGGTTGACCGTGAAAGTCCTAAAGCTTTAGCTGCTTCATATTGACCTTTATCAAAAATATTAAATGCTCCAAGCCAAACTTCACAAGAAAAAGCTGCAAGAACCATACTAAGGGCAAGAACACCAGCAACAAAAGCATTGATACTGAACATGATTTCAAAACTAAAATAGTCAAATAAATTTTGAATAAGGCTTTGTAATCCGTAGTAAACTAAAAACAAAGTTAAAAGCTCTGGTAGCCCACGAAATATCGTTGAAAAGAGGCGTGCCATAGCTTTGGCCATCTTAATATTGGATCGAATCATCACTGCATTGAGAAGTCCTAGAGGAAATCCTAGAAGTCCACAACATAATGCCAATGACAAAGTCATTCCTGCACTGGAAAGTATAACTGCTCCCCATCCACCATTGCTAAATGATAGCAATGCTAAATTTTCAATCATTCTTATATTCCTCATGAAAGAGTTAGATAATATTTTTTAGCAATAACCAACGGGTTTTATTAAATATCATATTGATATTTAATAAACATCACTTGTAAAATATTTTCTCATAATTTTTTCATAAGTTCCATCCAAACGGATTTCTTTTATTGCTTCATTGAACTTATTTTTAAGATCATTATTATTTTGACGGACTGCAATTGCAACAGGAAATCTTGTTTCTTCTAGAGTTCCCAAGAGGAGACAACAATCTTTTCCTTCATTTTTAAGCCAATTTAATGCTTGTAATTTATCAACAATAATCACATCAAGTCGATGATTTAAAAGATCACGATTCACTTCTATTGTGGAAGGATAGAGTTTTATTTTCACCTCTTCAGAGGCAAAATGATCTTCTGCATAGAAAGCTTGTGTTGTATTTGATTGCACACCAAGATTTTTACCTCTAAAGTCTTTTGTCGAGATTTCTTTAATTCCCGAAGCTTTGGTAACAATAACAGCCAGTGCTGTATCGTAGTAAGGATCTGTGAAGTCAATTTTTTGTAAACGCTCTTGTGTGAGAGAGAGGGAAGCAATGATAGCATCATATTTTTTTGCAATAAGTCCAGGGATCATTCCCTCGAAGTCTTGTGTAACAATAGTACACTCAACATTCATTTTTTTACAAAGTGCATAAGATATATCAATATCAAGTCCCTGCAATTTATTATTTGAGTCAATATAACTGAAGGGAGGATAGGTGCCTTCACTCGCAATTTTTAATGTTTTCGCATCAGCCAATTGGGTGAATAGTGCGGCGCTTATTATAAGAGCTCCTGCTAATAGTTTCATGATGTTCTCCTATTGGATAAGCGGGCAATATGAAATCATTATGTTTTTATAATCTGTAAGCTTTTTGGGAGCAATTCAAAAATTTATTGATGTTTATTTTAGATCATTATGTTGGGCATTATTGATAAAAAAAGAATAAATATCTTATTGCTTGTATGATAGCTTAATTTTCACGAAATTTTTGATTTGAATCATTTCATGAGTAAAAACTGAGGATTTTTCTTGAAAATAAGGCTATTAAATTTGAACATAAAAAAAATTAGATTTTAATACGATAAAAATACAACCTTATTGTTGTCATTAGATTCTACAAAATGTTTAGCTCTCAAGGAGCAATTAAAGTTATTTTGATAAATGTAAATTTTCTTATAAAAATGCCGAATTTCTAATTATACCTGCATGTCCAATAAAGATTTAAAAAATACTCCTTAAATATACAGATTGAGTTTTAATTCATAGTACTATCTAATTGATATCGAAAGTAAAATATTTTCTCATAATTTTCTCATAGGTTCCATCGGCGCGGATTTCTTCTATTGCTTTATTAAAACTGTTTTTAAGATCATTATTATTTTGACGGAGTGCAATTGCAATAGGAAAATTTGTTTCTTTTAGAGTTCCCAAGAGGAGACAGCAGTCTTTTCCTTCATTTTCAAGCCAATTTAATGCTTTTAATTTATCAAAGATGATGATATCAAGCCGATGGCTTAAAAGATCACGATTAACTTCTGTTGCTGTAGGATAAAGTTTGATATTAACTCCTTCAGAGGCATAATGATCTTCCGCATATGCAGCTTGTGTTGTATTTGATTGTACACCAAGGTTTTTACCTCTAAAGGCTTGTGTTGAGATTTCTTTAATTTCCGAATTTTTGGTAACGATAACAGCGAGTGCTGTGTTGTAGTAAGGATCTGTAAAATCAATTTTTTGTAAGCGCTCTTTTGTAGGAGAAAGGGAAGAAACGATAGCATCATATTTTTTGGCAAGAAGACCGGGAATCATCCCCTCAAAGTCTTGTGTGACAATAGTACATTCAACATTCATTTTTTTACAAAGCGCATAAGATATATCAATATCAAACCCTTGCAGTTTGTTATTTGAGTCGATATAACTAAATGGCGGATAAGAAGCATCGCTTGCAATTTTCAGCGTTTGAGAATTGGCCGATAGGGTAAACAGTGTCGCGCTTATTATAAGCGCTCCTGCTAATAATTTCATTATGTTCTCCTATTAGATAAGCTGGCAAATATGAAACCATCATGAATTTTTATAATCTGTAAGCTCTTTTGGAGCAATGTAAAAAATTTATCTGTGTTCATTTTGCTATCATTATGCTGAATATCATTATAAAAAAAGTAATTTCTTTTTATCAAGTATGGGAATAAAAAACACAGGAAAGAAGGTCATCTCTTATTGATTATAGGGTGATTTTTAATAATTTTATTTAAAAATCAATAACTTATCTTTAAAAGAAAAACTATTAACTTAAATACAAAGAAAATTTCAGCTTTTAACAGAACAAAATGTAAAGTGTTTTTATTCTAACTAGAGAAGCACTTAATGTAAGCTTTTTGCAATTTTATCTGAAGAAGATAGAAAGAAAAATTCTGACATTGCTAGATTTTAATATGTAATAAGGCTTTTAAACATGGGGGAATAATAGGGAATACATTTCCATTAAAGATAATGAGGATTATAAGGTAAAATTTTCAATTTCTTTTTGCTAAATGTTTGGCTAATTTGCAGAAGAGTATTCTCAATTTCTTTACAGAGCTAAAACTTAGAATTTTTTAGTAAATTTTTATGATGATGTTATCTCTGTAGAAAGAGTTTTAAAATCACGTTTTATAAAAATTCTTAAAGGATGTTTTTTGATTACTCTCAATAAAGCTTCAGTAAATTGAAGCTTTATTGATTTCTTTTTTAATTTGCACGTTCATCTATAGGAACATAGTCACGCATAGCATAGCCTGTGTAGAGTTGTCGAGGACGACCAATTTTTTGTGCAGGGTCTTCAATCATTTCTTTCCATTGTGCCACCCACCCGACACTGCGCGCCAATGCAAAAAGGACAGTAAACATTTCAGTTGGAAAACCTAGAGCTTTTAATGTAATGCCGGAATAGAAATCAACATTGGGATAAAGTTTTTTCTCAATAAAATATTCATCACTTAAGGCAATTTTTTCAAGCTCTATTGCAATATCAAGAAGAGGGTCATCTTGAATGTTGAGTTCTTTTAAAACTTCATGACAGGTTTTTTGCATGATTTTTGCACGTGGATCATAATTTTTATAGACACGGTGCCCAAAGCCCATAAGGCGGAAAGGATCATTTTTATCTTTTGCACGTGCAATAAATTCAGGAATTCTTTTAATAGAACCTATTTCTTGTAGCATTTTTAGGCATGCTTCATTGGCACCACCATGTGCTGGTCCCCAAAGGCATGCAACACCTGCTGCAATACAGGCAAACGGATTAGCACCTGAGGATCCAGCAAGACGTACGGTAGATGTAGAAGCATTTTGTTCATGATCTGCATGAAGGGTAAAGATTTGATCCATCGCCCGAGCAAGCACAGGGTTTGTTTTATATTCTTCACAAGGAACAGCAAAGCACATATGGAGGAAATTTGCAGCATAACTAAGATCATTACGTGGATAAACAAATGCTTGTCCAATACTGTATTTATAGGCCATAGCAGCAAGCGTTGGAACTTTTGAGATAAGACGAACAGAAGCAATCATTCTCTGGTGAGGATCTGTAATATCAATAGAGTCGTGATAGAACGCAGACATAGCGCCAAGGCAGGCAACCATGACGGCCATAGGATGAGAATCACGACGGAAGCCATGGAAGAAGCGTGCAAATTGTTCGTGGACCATGGTATGCTGCATAATACATCGATCAAATTCATTTTTTTCTTGCTGTGTTGGGAGTTCACCATAAAGTAAAAGATAACAACTTTCGAGAAAGTCTCCTTTTTCAGCCAATTGATCAATAGGATAACCACGATAAAGCAATATGCCTTTATCACCATCGATATAAGTAATTTTTGATTCACAAGAAGCTGTTGAAGTAAAACCAGGATCATAAGTAAAAATATCGGTTTTTTTATAGAGAGAAGCAATTTCAATGACTTCAGGTCCACTCGTGCCTTTACGCAAGGGAAGCTCTACTTTTTTATCATTCACAATAATATATGCGTTATTCTCAGACATTCGGTATTCCTTTCAGATCCTTCACTTCTAAAAATTAAGACTCTGCTTCATCAGAGTAGGGGATGTATAACTGAAGCTTTTCTTACTTATTTAAGGGTAGATTGCCTCTAAAAGTGAGTACATGCAATCTAAAAATATTTCCTTGTTGATCATTATTACTCAATAAGAAATGTATTTCAATGATATAACATAAAAAACTCTTTTAGGGCACGTTGAGATATCTGTATAGATCCTTATTTGAGGAAATATACTCAGTGTCCATCATGGGCATATTGTTGTGATAAGTTGGTCCTTGATGCGATGAAGGGATTCATCGCGTCCTAATAAAATAAGAACATCCAAAACACCTGGTGATGTTGCACATCCTGTAAGAGCTGCGCGAAGTGGTTGGGCGATAGATCCAAATTTGAGATTCTGTGTTTGTACATAAGAGCGAAGTGTTTCATCTAGAGTTTTTGTATCCCAAGAGGGGCAAGCTTTCAGAGCAAGATAAAGATCGTTTAAAATGGTTCGTCCATTTTTATCTAAGAGTATTTGAGCTTTTTCATTAAGTTGTAAAGGTCGTTGCGTAAAAATGAAGGAGGCATTGTCAATCAGTTCGCACAGTGTTTTTGAACGTTCTTTCAAATGCGGGATTGCTTTTAAAAATTGAACACGGCGTTTTTCATCAAGTCTTTCAATAATTTGTGCTCCCCTATCGGTTTCTGGTAGAATATTAAGAGCGGCATCAAAAAGTTCTTGATCATTACTCATACGCATATAGTGTCCGTTGATGGAATCGAGTTTTTTGAGATCAAAACGAGCAGCACCTTTGTTAATATCCTCAATATCAAACCAAGAAATCATATCTTTAAGTGACATCAGTTCGTCATCACCATGACTCCAACCTAAACGGACAAGGTAATTGCGCAAAGCAGCAGGAAGATATCCCATTGTTCGGTAGGCATCAACACCGAGCGCACCATGTCGCTTTGATAATTTTGCACCGTTTTCACCATGGATAAGAGGAATATGGGCCATAACAGGAATGTCCCACCCCATTGCTTTAAAGATAATCGTTTGTCGGGCTGCGTTGGTAAGATGATCGTCACCACGTATAATATGTGTGATGCCCATATCATGATCATCAACGACAACAGCATGCATATAGGTAGGCGAACCATCAGAACGTAAAATAATAAAGTCATCGAGATCTTTATTAGGAAAACGGACATCACCTTGAACACGGTCATGTATGATCGTTTCTCCATCTTGAGGGGCTTTGATGCGAATAACAGGCTTAACACCTTTAGGAGCTTCAGAACTATCACGGTCCCGCCAACGTCCATCATAACGGGGTGGGCGCCTTTCTGTACGGGCTTTTTCACGCATTTCAGCTAACTCCTCAGGTGAAGCATAACAATAATATGCTTTGCCATTCTTGACCAACTGTTCAGCGATTTGGCGGTGACGTTCTGCACGTTCGAATTGCGAAATAGGGGCGCCATCATAACTAAGACCCATCCAGTGCAAGCCATCTATAATGGCTTTTACAGCTGCTTCTGTTGAACGCTCTCGGTCTGTATCTTCAATTCGTAAAAGCATTTTTCCACCGGTATGTTTTGCATAAAGCCAATTAAAAAGAGCAGTACGAGCACCACCAATGTGAAGGAAGCCAGTGGGTGAAGGGGCAAAACGAGTAATAACAGACACGAATATTTTCCTTTAAACTAAGATATTACTTATGGAATTTTATAGAAAAGTCATGTTAGCATAAGTGATGGGGCGTGCAATAGCCGTATTGCGAGTTAAAGTGGGGGACTGATGTTTTATAAAAGTAAAGAGGGTTTATCCGAAAAATCTGTTACAGAAAGAAAAAAGCCATGTCAGATAGGGCAGAGTGTTTTTTCTAGGTATGATGATGCAAAGAACGGTAGCTATAATCAACAAAAACTTTTTTTATTGACACTCTTAAAAGAAGTAATCATTTTTTTTCGCAAATGGTTAGAAGATTGTATTAATAAAGAAGTTTCTTTTGGTATCCTTTTTTCGCTGATTTTAGTCTTTTTTGCCCTAGGAATCATTTTCTATTTTCATTTAGAGTGGGAACCAAGTTGGGGACAATTGGGGGCGTTGGTCAGTATTTTTCTGGGAATATTCTATGTTGCACGTTTTTATCGAAAAATATGGATTCCCGTGGGGTTTCTGTTTTGTATTATATTGGGTGTTTTAGCGGCAAAAATAGAAACGTGGCGTATTGCAACACCCATGCTAAGCAGTGACATTGTCACTACATTGACGGGAAGAATTGTTTCTATTGAGTCAGGTGCCAAAGGAGGATTTCGTTTAGTTTTGGATATTTTGAATACAGAAAATCCCGTATTACGCCATAGTCTTCATCGTGTTCGTTTATCGGCAAGATATTTGCCATCTGGCTTAGCGATTGGTGATGGATTGCATGGAAAAGTTAAGATTCGTGCATTCTCTGGGCCGGTGCGTCCAGGAGGCTACGATTTTAGTTTTCATAATTATTTTAAAAGAATTGGAGCACAAGGCGTTTATTTAGGAAAACCAAGAAAAATATCCGTTTCGCAGCCTGATGGAATATTCGCTATCATTCTACAGAAAATTGAAAATTTACGCACGAAGATGACACAAAGAATCCGTATAGCCCTTGAAGGAGAAAAGGGGAGTGTTGCAGCTGCCCTCATAACAGGGCAGCGTGCTGGTATTTCAAATGAGACAAATGAAGCATTACGTACAGCTGGATTAGCTCATATTTTATCAATATCAGGTTTACATATGGCGTTGTTAAGCTGCATAGTTCTTTTGAGTATCCGTAGTTTTTTAGCATTTTTTCCAGTTTTTTCTTCCTATTATTCCAGTAAAAAATTTGCTGCTATCGTTGCTTTTATGATAACAGCTTTTTATTTGTTATTGTCGGGCTTAGCAATATCAGCGCAAAGAAGTTTTGTGATGATTGCTGTTATGTTGGTTGCTATATTGTGTAATCGCTCTGCTATAACAATGCGTAATTTTTCCATTGCAGGGTTGATAACTCTAGCGATGACACCCCATGAAATATTAGGTCCTAGCTTTCAAATGTCCTTTTCTGCGACTGCTGCTTTGATCGCTTTTTTTGATTGGTGGAGTGGAAGGTCATTTTTTCGTAAAAGAAAAACAACTCCCTCTTATGTTGGAGGAGGAGTGATAAATTTTGTTTTCTTATCGATGCTTTCAACATGTGCTTCTTCCTTTGTTGCAGGGAGTGCAAGTGGAATTTATGCTGCTTATCATTTTTCTAATATGGCATCGTTGAGCATTATCAGTAATGCTTTTGCTTTGCCTGTCATCTCAATTTTTGTCATTCCCTTTGGATTAATCGCAGTTCTTGCAATGTTAGGAGGATTCGAATGGCTTCCTCTTCAAATTATGGGTTTTGGAGTTGATCTTGTAATAAAGATTGCACATGCTATCAAGGCTATTTCTCCTGATTTGAATCCTGGTTTTATGCCGTTATCAGCGTTAGTTTTATTGAGTATAGGCTTGGTTGGACTGACTTTTTGCAAAACACCCATCCGGCTCTTTTTTAGTTTGTTTATTTTGGCAGGTATTTCTATTTGTGTAATGCATTCACCTGTACAACTGATTATAGCAGATAATATGCGTCTCGTGGGCGTTATCCATGATAAAAAGTTATATATTGATCGTTACCATATTTCTAAGTTCACGACATCCATATGGAAAAAGTCATTTCGTGTGAAGGAAACGATTAAACCAACAAAATATGGTCCTTCGTTGCACGGACAATTTATTTGTGATTATCATGTATGTACATCTTTATTGGATAATGGATTAAAAGTGATCGTTTTACAGAGAGAAACAGGTCAATGTGTAGAGGCAGATATTCTCATTCAGACATTTGTGATGCATAATCCAACTTGTTACAAGAAGGCAAAAACAATATTTATACCTCAACAATTGTTATCACGAGGAAGCGTTATGATGACCAAAGGTGGAGATATTATTTGGTCTTCGCTAGGGTTTCATAGACCATGGAATATGCACAGACAGCGTTCATAAAAACATATAATCAGTCATATTTTGCTTCACATTTGGATAATGACAAAACAAAAAATAACAGAAGACTTTTCTCATAATATTTTACGGTATTTAAATTGGTAAGTTTATCAACGTCATTGAAATGAGATAATAATCTACAGTTTTCTAGAAATAGATGATTTTTTATATCTGATCATTTTAATTTTTTCAAAAAAATTGATATGTGCATTTTTGTGCATCCTATTGATAGCACAAAATAAATCAAAAATTCTTATTGAATGAGAAAAATGCTAACAAATATTCTCAAAGAAATAAAAAAGATAATTGTTGATTATTCTATTTTATTCTTATCATATATTTCTATAACGAGTAACATCTCTTCAAGCAAAAGATGATGGTCAATTTAAATAGATTGCGTCAAGAGGTTATCTTTTATTATCATTATTATCGGTGGTAATAGGGGTGATTAATGCTGCTTATACGGATAGAAGGCAAAGTCATTCATGAATGTTCAGCAGTTAAAAAAAATGGCAGCTATTAAAGCGCTTGAGTTTGTGGAAGATGGTATGCGGCTTGGAATCGGATCTGGTTCGACAGTCAATGAATTTATTCGTCTTCTAGGTGAGCGTGTTGCGGATGGTTTGCGGGTGACTGGTGTTGCTACTTCAAAATATTCTGAACAACTCTGTCATAAGTTTGGAGTGCCTGTTAGCACTTTAGAACAAATACCTGAGCTGGATCTTGATATTGACGGAGCAGATGAAATTGGTCCTGAGATGATGCTCATTAAAGGGGGAGGGGGAGCATTGTTGTATGAAAAAATTGTAGCGTCGGCATCTCGTGCAATGCTTGTCATTGCGGATGAAACAAAGGTGGTAAAAAGACTTGGTGCTTTTGCACTACCAATTGAAGTTAATCCATTTGGTATCCACACAACATGCAGAGCCATTGAAAAAGTTGCTGATGATTTAGGGCTTTCTGGAAAAATTGCATTGCGAATGAATGGAAAAAATCCTTTTGAAACAGATGGTGGCCATTTTATTCTTGATGCATTTTGGGGCTGCATTTTGCAACCAAAACCATTATCGGATGCACTTCTTGCTATTCCTGGTGTTGTTGAGCATGGACTTTTTTTGGGGTTGGCTTCACGTGCAATTGTCGCTATGGCTGATGGTCAAACAAAAATTTTAGAATCTTTTGATTTTAGAGAAGACAGTTTCATGACGATATGTTAGCACAGTAAAAAAGGGTCTTAAAGATTTTAGGTAGAATAACGAATTAAAATTATAATTAGCGATCGGGGTAATCATTAAATGAAAATAATATTTTCTTTTCAGCGTTTTGTCGTATATTTGGGTGTAGTTGTCGTTTTTGTTGTGAATATTGGAATGGCTTATGCACAAGGTGTGAGCGATCAACATTTAGATTCAGCTAGAAAAGCTATAAGTGCCATTCACGCAACGGATCAGTTTGATAGTTTTTTACCAAATGCGGTAGAAGATCTTAAAACTGTACTGATGAGGGATGATCCAAACTTGGCAGCGGATATTTCTGATATTGTTGATAAGCAGGCGCTTGCTTTAATTAAAAGGCGCTCTGATCTAGAAAAAGAGATTGCTCATGTATATGCAAAATATTTTACTCAAAAAGAGCTTGATGCAATAACAACATTTTATAATTCTGATACCGGTAAAAAGTTTTTGACAGAAGTTCCCAATATCGCACGTGATTCTTACTCAGCATTTGATATATGGCGTACTGCTTTTATGCAGGATCTTGTAGAAAATGTGAGAAAAGAGATGTCTGAAACACTTAATTTGAATAATTCTACGATGCCTACAAATGTGCCTATAAAATCAGAATCTTCAGGAAATAAAAAATAGCTTGATTGATATCATGACAACCAATGGGCAATTTCTGATTTTTAAAATAGCGGCGGTTTTCCCGCCGTTTTAAATATTTTAATGAGAATAAGTCCTTTTAGAATGCTGCTTTATAAAAAAGGCTTCTTCAAAAGAAAAAAAGACTTTCATTTGATAATAAAAGATCTTAGCCTACTCTTGCAGATGTATAAGAAGGAATAATTCGTGGGCTCTTTTGACTTTGATTTATTTGTTATTGGAAGTGGTTCTGGTGGAGTGCGTGCAGCACGGCTTGCTGGAGGTCTTGGCAAGCGGGTCGCTATAGCAGAGGAATATCGTATAGGGGGCACTTGTGTTATTCGTGGCTGTGTTCCCAAAAAACTTTATGTTTATGCATCACAATATGTAAAAGAATTTAAGAAAAGTGTTGGTTTTGGGTGGAAATATGCGGATCCAATTTTTAGTTGGGAAAAGTTGGTTGCAGCTAAAAATAAAGAAATATCAAGGTTAGAAGGGCTGTATCGTAAGGGATTAGAGAATAACAATGTGCATATTTATGAAAGTCGTGCTACTTTTGTAGATGATCACACATTAGAGCTTTCTGCCACGGGTGAGCGGGTCAGTGCAGAAAAAATTTTGATTGCAACAGGGGCAAAAGTTGCACCAAATACGTCCATAGAAGGCGGTGGATTTTGCCTCACTTCTAATGAGATTTTTGACCTTGATCAACTCCCAAAATCAATAGTCATTGTTGGTGGAGGGTATATTGGTGTTGAATTTGCTAATATTTTTCATGAATTAGGTGTAAAAACAACGCTGCTCCATCGTGGTGATTTAATCCTTCGTGGTTTTGATCATGATTTGCGGCAATTGCTCAGCGATGAAATGACTGAAAAAGGGATTTCTATTCTCTATGGTGTAACAATTTCTAAAGTGCAGGCTGCAGAAAATTGTTATGAAGTTATTTTATCAAATGGGAAAATAATCAGAGCCGATCAGATTATGTTGGCTACGGGGCGTGTACCAAATACAATGGGTTTAAGACTTGAGCGGGCAGGTGTTAAGGTGAATGAATTTGGTGCAGTTGTTGTTGATGAGAAAATGACAACAAATATCCCCCATATTTGGGCTGTTGGTGATGTAACAGGTCATATTCAATTAACACCTGTTGCGATTCATGATGCAATGTGTTTTGTTAAGACAGCATTTGAGAATATTCCAACAACACCTGATTATGATTTAATTACAACAGCAGTTTTTTCACAGCCAGAGATTGGAACGGTTGGTCTTTCAGAAGAGGAGGCGGTAAAGCGTTATAAGCGTCTTGAAATTTATCGTACAGTTTTTCGTCCTATGCGTAATGTTCTTTCTGGTAGTTCAGAGAAAATGCTTATGAAACTCATTGTTGATGGTGAAAGCCGTATTGTTGTGGGCGCTCATATTTTAGGGGAAAACGCTGGTGAGATGGCACAGCTTATTGGGATAGCTCTCAAAGGAAAGCTGACGAAGGATATCTTTGATGAAACGATGGCAGTGCATCCAACGATGGCAGAAGAATTGGTAACGATGTATAAACCAAGTTATATATATGAAAATGGGAAGAAAATAGAAAGTTAAACAGCATATATTGCGGTAAAAAGCTTTTGATATGCCAATCTGTAAGATTAATCTTTAGAGAGAGTGTAATGATAAAAGAATGGGCACCTGACTCTTGGAGAACAAGGCCAATTAAACAAGTTCCGACTTATCCGGATAAGTCTATGTTAGAAGATGTTGAACGAAAACTGAGAAGTTACCCTCCTTTAGTTTTTGCCGGTGAAGCACGTGATTTAAAAAATGAATTAGCAGCTGTTGCAAAAGGACAAGCTTTTTTATTGCAAGGTGGTGATTGTGCCGAAAGCTTTGCAGAACATGAAGCTGATAATATCCGTGATTTTTTTCGTGTATTTTTGCAAATGGCGATTGTTTTGACCTTTGGTAGTTCTAAACCGGTTGTTAAAATTGGTCGTATTGCTGGTCAATTTGCAAAGCCTCGCTCTTCTGATATTGAAAGAAAAGAGGGAGTTGAATTTCCTGCTTATCGTGGGGATATTATTAATGGCATTGAATTTGAAGCAGGTTCTCGTATTCCAGATCCGCAACGGATGTCTATGGCTTATCGCCAATCTGCGGCAACACTTAATCTATTGCGTGCTTTTTCACAAGGTGGCTATGCTAATTTAGAAAATGTTCACACATGGATGTTGAGTTTTGTTTCTAACAGTCCGCAGGGAGAACGTTATGAATTATTGGCAGAGCGTATTTCTGAAGCAATTGATTTTATGCGTTCTATAGGGATTACATCCAAAACACATTCTTCATTGCGTGAAACATCTTTTTATACCAGTCATGAAGCACTGTTGCTTGGTTATGAAGAGGCTTTGACTCGGATTGATTCAACTTCAGGAAATTGGTATGCAACATCTGGTCATATGTTATGGATTGGTGACCGTACGCGTCAGATTGACCATGCTCACGTTGAATATTGTCGCGGCATTAAGAATCCTATAGGATTAAAATGTGGTCCTTCCATTGAGTCTGATGAGCTTTTAAAATTAATTGATATTTTAAATCCTGGAAACGAGCTGGGGCGGCTTACTCTCATTACGCGCTTTGGTTATGATAAAGTTGAAAGTTATCTGCCTAAACTCATCCGTGCCGTTGAACGCGAGAAGCGTGCGGTTATATGGTCATGTGATCCAATGCATGGCAATACAATTACTGCCAATGGTTATAAGACGCGTCCCTTTGATTATGTTTTAAAAGAAGTAGAGAATTTTTTTGCAGTGCATCGTGGAGAGGGAACTTATCCAGGAGGCATTCATATTGAGATGACAGGTCGTGATGTTACTGAATGTACAGGAGGGGCACATGCCATTTCTGTGGACGATTTATCTGATCGTTATCATACGCAATGTGATCCACGGTTAAATGCAGATCAAGCGTTAGAATTGGCTTTTCTTGTTGCTGAACTCCTTAAAAAAAATCGCGTGACTGACTCGTTAGCAATTGCTGCTGGGGGGTAGCAAAAATTTGCCTAATATTTTTTTAGGTCATTATGGCAGAAGAGAATTTTTAAAAATGATATTTCCGATGATGAAGAATAAAGATGATGAAGAATAAAGTTGTGGTTACTAAACTGATGAAATGATACAAAGGCTTATGAAAAATAATTTTCGGGTATCAATTGCTCAATTAAATCCTATTGTCGGTGATATTGAGGGGAATTTTTCTTTAGCTGTCATGGCGCATCAAAAGGCCAAAGAAGAGGGGGCAGATCTTGTTTTATTCACGGAACTTTTTATAAGCGCTTATTCGCCGGAAGATCTTGTTCTAAAACCTGCTTTTACAAAAACATGTGAAGAGACTGTTGAGAAATTAGCAAAGATAACCGTAGGCGGACCAGGAATTGTCATTGGACTTCCATTAAGACGCAATGGCAATATTTACAACGGTGTCATGCTTCTTGATGAAGGGCGAGTCATTGCCGAAAGTTTGAAGTTTGATTTACCTAATTATGCTGAATTTGATGAAAAGCGTTTATTTTCTTCAGGACCACGACCTAAGCCTCTTATCTATCGTGGGGTAGGACTAGGAATAGTGATTTGTGAAGATATTTGGAATGATTCTTCACTTTGTGCGGAGCTTGGTAATAAAGGAGCGGAAATTATTCTTGTCCTTAACGGATCTCCCTACTATCGTAATAAAACCTTAAAACGTATAGATGTTGTTCATACGCAAGCCCTACGATCTGGGGTGCCAATTATTTATGCTAATCAAGTTGGTGGTCAAGATGAGCTCGTTTTTGATGGCGGGTCTTTTGCCTTGAATGGACAAGGCAAAAAGATATTTCAAATGAAACACTTTGATAGCCATATTGCTTTAAGCCATTGGCAAAAAACAACGACGGGATGGCACTGTATTTCAGGTCCTAAAGAAAGTCTTCTCAATGGATTAGCGGCCGATTATCAAGCTTGTGTTTTAGGGTTGAAAGATTACGTTAATAAAAACGGCTTTAAGGATGTTATTCTTGGTCTTTCAGGAGGAATTGATTCAGCCCTGTGTACAGCAATGGCGGTGGATGCTCTTGGTGCTGAGAGGGTTCGCACCATTATGATGCCCTATCATTATACTTCGCAAGAATCATTAAAAGATGCCAAAGAATGTGCTGATCTTTTGGGATGTTGTTATGAAATCATACCGATTGCACAACCTGTTGAGGCTTTTTTAAAGACAATGGCACCTGTTTTTTCAGGGTTATCCTCTGACGTCACAGAAGAAAATCTTCAAAGTCGTATACGCGGTACACTTTTAATGGCGCTTTCAAATAAATTCGGCTCAATGGTGGTAACGACAGGCAATAAGTCAGAAATGGCTGTGGGATATGCAACATTGTATGGGGATATGAATGGCGGGTTTAATCCTCTTAAAGATATTTATAAAATGCAGGTTTATGCATTAGCTGAGTGGCGCAATAAAAATCACTTGCACAATTTGAGAGGACCAGAAGGAATTGTAATTCCATCCAATATTATAGAAAAAGCGCCTTCTGCAGAGCTGCGGGAAAATCAAAAAGATGAAGATTCACTTCCACCTTATCCTATTCTAGATGATATTTTGCAATCTCTTGTAGAAAATGACATGAGTATTGGTGATATTGTTCAACGTGGGTATTCACGGGAAATTGTTGAGAAAATTGAACAGCTTCTTTATAGTGCTGAATATAAAAGGCGACAATCTGCACCCGGTGTAAAAATCAGTTACAAGAATTTCGGACGCGATCGTCGCTATCCTATAGTCAATCATTTTCGCGATAAAAATTGAGTATTATGTTATGGTTAAAGTTCGTTTTGCTCCCTCTCCAACAGGTTATATTCATATTGGCAATATCCGTATTGCGCTTTTCAATTGGCTTTATGCGCAAGCGCATAAAGGAGAATTTATTTTGCGCTATGATGATACAGATGTTGAACGTTCTAAACAAGAATATATTGATGCTATTGCTGTTGATCTTGAATGGTTTGGTATTCAACCAGATTCAATTTATTACCAATCTAAGCGATTTAATCGATATGATGAAGTTGCAGAAATTCTCAAACAACGCGGGCTTCTTTATCCCTGTTATGAGACTGCAGAAGAATTAGAGCGGCGTCGTAAAATCCAGCTTTCACGCAAATTGCCTCCTATTTATAACCGTGCAGCATTAAAATTGACAGCAGAAGAGAAAAAAAACTTTGAATCTCAAGGTCGTAAACCCCATTGGCGTTTTCTTCTTCCTAATTTTGAAAGTGATCCTTTACAAACAAAGCGAACAGAAGTTTGCTGGAATGATGCAATAAAGGGAAAGCAGACGATTGATTTGGCTTCTCTTTCAGATCCTGTTCTTATTCGTGAAGATGGAAGCTATCTTTATACATTGCCGTCTATTGTTGATGATGTAGATATGGCTATTACGCATATTATTCGTGGGGATGATCATATTACAAATACAGGCGCTCAAATTGCTCTTTTTAAAGCTCTTAATGCAGAATTACCGGTTTTTGCTCATACCAATTTATTGGCGACAGTTTTAGGAAAAGGATTTTCAAAACGTAATAATGATCTTTCTATTCGTTCTCTACGGGAAAAAGGATTTGAATCTATAGCTGTTCAATGCCTTGCCGTTTTGATTGGGACATCACAAAATGTACATCCCTATCCCCATCAAGCAGCGCTTTTAGAGCATTTTAATTTACAAGATACATCAAAATCGGTTGCAAAATTTGATATTGCTGATCTTCTTTCTTTGAATAGTCATCTTGTCCATGAACTAAGTTATGAGGACGTTAAAATGCGCCTTAAAAAACTTTCTATTGAGGGAGATAAGGCGGAATATTTCTGGAACGCGATAAGACGCAATATTGATAAAGTCAATGATGCTGTTTTGTGGTGGAAAATCATTCATGATGAACAGAATTTTGATACAGTGGCACTAGAGGATCGTGTATTTGTGCGTCAATCACTCGATTTCTTACCTGAAGGTGCTTTGAATGAGGAAAGTTGGAAAATTTGGACAACAGCATTAAAAGAAAAAACAGGTCGGAAAGGAAAGTTCTTATTTATGCCATTACGTCAAGCACTTACGGGCATGGATCATGGACCTGAAATGGGAAAGCTTTTGCAGCTTTTAGGGCGTGAAAAGGTAATAGAAAGACTCTCTAAGAAATAAGAGAAACTTTTAAAAGGCATCTTTTATTTACTTTATGCTTACAGAGAGTAAAGGACGAGTCTATCTACGCGTCTTTATGAGCATGAATGCAGGAATATCATCACCAAATCCAAGGGGCGTGTAATTCTTATTTTTTCGTGAGCGTTGTTGCTCAGATGGCTTCTCCTTATTATTTGCATTTTTGATATATTCTGTTTTATTCTCTTCTACAGATTTTTTAGTGTGAGCAACAGGCTCTTTTGGAGCAGTTTTCTTTGATGATTTTGAAGATTTTTTCTTTACAACAATATCTTCTGTTTGAGCATCGGCTATTAAAGTTGAAAGATCTCCATTGAGCCATTCAATTTTTTCATTACTCATTTCCTCGATGGCATTGATATATTTTTGATCAGCTTTTGTAACGATTGTAAAGGCTTTTCCGCTGCGATTTGCACGCCCTGTACGACCAATTCGATGGATATAGTCTTCAGCATGTGTCGGAACATCATAGTTAAATACATGACTTACAGCTGGAATATCGAGACCGCGGGCAGCAACATCAGAAGCAACAAGAAGTGTAAGTTTATTATTTTTAAAATCAGCTAGGGTGTTCATGCGCGAATATTGGTCCATATCTCCATGAAGTGCCCCTACATTAAAGTTATGTTTGATGAGCGATCTAAAAAGTTCAGAGATATCTCTCTTTCGATTACAGAAAATGATTGCATTTTGAAGCTCTGCACCTTCATTTTGGATCAGCTCTCGTAAAACCGCTCTTTTATCCCATGATTTATTTCCAGATTTGACAAGCCGTTGTGTAATTGTGGTAGCTGTTGAGGAAGCTTTTGTAACTTCAACAGATACAGGAGAATGTAAAAATTGTTTCGTTAGCTTTGTAATTTCTGGCGCCATTGTTGCAGAAAAGAACAAAGTTTGACGCGTAAAAGGGGTTAGTTTACAGATGCGTTCAATATCAGGAATAAAGCCCATATCCAACATGCGATCAGCTTCATCAATCACAAGGATTTCAACGCCCATCAGGAGCAGTTTACCGCGCTCGCAATGATCAAGAAGGCGCCCTGGTGTTGCTATAAGAACATCAGCTCCCCGTTCAAGTTTGCGATCTTGGAGTTCAAAAGAAACGCCACCAATCAAAAGAGCAACATTTAAACGATGATTTATGCCGTATTTATCGAAATTTTCTTCAACTTGAGCTGCAATTTCTCTTGTTGGTTCTAAGATAAGCGTACGGGGCATGCGTGCTCTTGCACGACCTTTTTCAAGGAGAGTGAGCATAGGCAATACGAAAGAGGCGGTTTTACCTGTTCCCGTTTGGGCGATTCCTAAAACGTCTTTTCTTTGAAGGACATGCGGAATTGTTTCACTTTGAATAGGAGTCGGAGATGTATACCCCGCTGATTTCACCGCATTAATAACCTTTGCGGAAAGACCTAAATCATCAAAACTGTTTAAAGATGGTATCATTTTTTTATCAACTGCTCTGTGATTTTAACTGCGCTATCTAAATGATGATTATAACCAATATTCTACACTCTTTAAAAGTGTTAAGATGTTTTCACAAAAAAACTAACTATAACAATCATATACATATAAAACGCATAATACAATCATTAATAGCGAAATTGTTCTGATAAAATGCGCTCATCCCATGAATGATTTGAGTCAAAAAGGATTGAAGCTGTTACTTCTGTTGCCATTGAAATAGTAACTGAATGAACAGATTTAACTTCAATATTATCTGCAGCAGCGTTTACAGGGCGTTTGTCAGGTTCAAGCATATCAAAGCGCACTGTTACTGTATCGGGAAGCAAAGCTCCATGCCAACGCCGAGGGCGAAAAGGGCTAACGGGAGTGAGGGCCATAAGGGGAGCCATAAGAGGTAAGATAGGTCCTTGTGCTGATAAATTATAGGCGGTTGATCCAGCTGGTGTAGCGACGAGGACACCATCACAACTTAATTGTTCCATGCGTACGTTGTTATCAATGGTGATGCGAATTTTTGCCGCTTGATAAGATTGCCGAAAGAGGGATACTTCATTAATTGCAAGCGCCTCGATAGAATCTTGACATTCAGATTTTGCAATCATGCGCAGGGGATGGATTTCTTTTTTATGTGCGGCAGCAATACGATTGGGCAATTTTTTTTCATGAAATTCATTCATAAGAAATCCTACAGAACCTTGATTCATACCATAAATAGGTTTGCCTGTGTTCATGACATCTCGTACGGTTTGTAACATTGTCCCATCACCACCGATTGCAACAACAATATCAGTTTCTTCCAGAGAAGAATGACCATAAACGGAAATTAATTTATGGGTAGCTTTGATAGCCTCCTCAGTTTCTGCGGAAATAAAATGAAAGCGACTTGGTAATGTAGCCATTTAAAAATTATCCTGATACTTATAATTTATGTTGTAACTTATTTTTGAGAGTTTTGAAGTTGTAATAAAAGCTCTTTTTATAATAAAAAGAGCATTGAATAAAGAGAAGTTATTTCAAGGTAAAGTATCATTAAAAAGTAAAAGGAATGCGTCGTTAGATAAATTACAAACGAGTAATTTTTTTATTAGAATGATAATTTAGCATTGAAGCTAAGAGTATGATTAGTTAAAAGACCATAACTGATTTTAATAATCAGTGTGAAGCACCCGTAGCTCAGCTGGATAGAGCGCTGCCCTCCGAAGGCAGAGGTCACAGATTCGAATTCTGTCGGGTGCACCAAATTCTTCAACTTCATATCATCCTAAATAACAATATTACCTAAAAAAAAGCCAATTTCCTCTTTTATGAAAATGGTCATTTGAGTTGTTTATTAAGTTTTGTAGCGAATAAGCAAATAATTTCAAGAGAAGTAAAATTTACGGCTGCGTATATAATTTTTCGGTTAGTCATTTTGAATATCGAGATAAAAAAGCAAGATTATCTAAATATGCTTTCAATTTAACTATAAACATTTATAACATAAAAATACATATTAATTCAATATGTTATTGTACAACTGATCTGACGATGTTGACAGTAGATCGCTAAATATATTGTTTTGAGCATTAAAATAGATAGCTAAATTTGCTTTTATTCTATTTTTGGAGTTAAAGGCTGTTATGGTGATATGGAACGCGGATGAGGAATATCACCAATTAAAGGAATAATAAGGGGGAAAAAACAACCGTCAAGATTTGAATTGTTTCAAAATGCTGTATTTGATATGGTTATCTGGTAATTTCTCTATACACCAATATTGCCAGTTATGTTGGATGAGGGATTGTTTAGCTTTAATCAACTTTCTTATATACCGAACGCTAATTATGGTGGTTATTTAGTTGGGAGTATGTTCTTTACATTTGGCAGAATTGGGATTATATCTCTTGCTCCTCGCATACTATCTTGTGCAGCTATAGTAATGAGTGCACTTATTATTTTCATGGCATTAACACTTAGTCCTTTTGATCCGTTTTGTTGCTGGTGAATGATGGTTTTGGGTTCTATGATGGTCATGCAGCATAGCCATAATGGGCGGATTATTTCTTCGCTTTAGGCAGGTGTAGGAGTTGGTATTCTCCTAGGTAATGAATATGTTATTATTAGCTTGAATATGACAACTATATCAAAAAATACCTCCGTTATTTCTTCCATTGCAAATGAAACCGCTCCTGTTAATCAGAAAAAAACATCCAAAATATGAATAGATCAATTAAATGGATTTCGTGACTGGTCATGTATATATATATTATCGCATTCGTGCTTTAAAAGATTTTGGTGATGTAAAAAAGGCGGTCTAGATGCTTTTATTGAAAATGAAAGAGCAATCTCTCTCATAATGGCAATTGCTGGGTTGCTGATAATGCCGTGTTGTAACATCTAGTCGTGTTTATGAAAATACAAGGGGCTATGGCAATACTGCCATTGGTGGCTATGTCTATGGCAATACCCTTATATGTGATAAAACCTATGTGTATTTTGGTGCTCATGTTTATGACAATGCTCATCTTTTTTATAACGGTTGAGTTTATCATTATGCGTGGGTTTATGGGAATGAAAAATTATCCGGTAGTGCACGTATTCATAGCAATGCCGCGGTTTATGATCATGCGGTTGTTAGGCAAGGTTTACGGCAATGCTAGCATGGGGTATCATACTGATGGGTATAGCTCTGTTTATGGCAATGCAAGAATAAAAAGACATAGCGATTTATATTCGGTTCCCATAAATTGTGAGGTTTATGAAAGTGATGATGTTATCAAGATTGATGAACAGAATAAATGACAGACGTGGAGAGTGCTTCTTTGATGGTTATAAACGCATCATAAAAGAAAGCCGTGCCAATTGATATAACGCTGCTTTTAAATAGAGGTACTACAGATCATACAAAAGAAATCAATAATGAATGCATATATACAAAACGTATCATATTGCAAACGCTCTATTCTATTGATTAAAACTGATCAATAGGAACGTAAATGACAGGTATAATATTTAATCACTCATTTGAATTACAGAATCTATAAACACTTTTGTATGGCTATAAAACGTATTAAGAATAACGCTCGCATTTTTGAAGTGGTCATTTGACACAAAGTACATTATCAAAATGTCTCAACGCTTGGTAGGTTCATATCAAGACAATCAAGAGAAAATGCGTATTAAGTGAATATTTGTAACAAAACCCGTTGTTTAAATTTACAAGCATTGGTTTTAAAAGCAGCTTTTCAGAAGACAATAAACAACCGCTTTTTATAAAATCTAAGGCTTTTAAACTGTTATAAAACCTAGGTTTCAAACGTTTTTATAGAGATATCATTTTGTGTCTCTAAACGTTTAAACGTTCATTTAGTGAGGTTCTCATAAGCGTATTTTTACTTTGCATTTAAACTTAACTTCTCTGCAAATAAGCCGGTCCATATTTGGGCTGGCAAAATTAATCAGCCCAAATTTGAGCTCGTTAACTTTAGAGTAGAGCAGTCTTTAATATTGTCGCTTTTAACTCAAAATTGAGTAAAACACCATGCCTTTGTAATATGATTGCCATCCTTTTGAAATTTATCTACTTATCTTTGTCTTAATAAGTATCCTCAAATTTGAGGGGACGTCATTTGGTTTCGTATTTTTAAACTGTAACTTTTAAAACGTTTTTTGCTTGTTTGCCTGCGTTATATCATTAAAAATCTTTTGATTTCTACGACATAACATTATCAATTTCATTACCTGTTGTGATGATAATATCTATATGATGTCGGCTTATTATTGACTAACTTTTTAGTAAGCGCCGCTTTAAAATCGACTTGTCTTTAAATCCTTTTATGTGCCCTTAATGAATTAAAACCTATTCTATGATAGTTTCAAATGATTATTTCTTTTAAGGTTTAGCTCAAAAAAAGAGTAAACCCCATACCATTCTTTAAACGCATGCAATTTATGTTATCGATAATTTCAAACGATTACGTTTTTAATAATGCGATTTGTGTGTGATAAAAACGTATCATAAAATTTATGAACTGTTATGAATGATAGCTGCGTTCACTTCATTTGAATGTTTACATGCGTTATAACATTTGCATCATGATTTGCGTTTTATGGTCTATCCATACATGGTAATTGTTTATGAAAAATGGTTAATTAAATCACGTATAAAAGTGTAGATTTTAAATGGGATTCATATAAAATAATTGCATTCAAACTATTGACTTTATTATATTTTTTTATGAATAAGATTCCATCTCGTTTAGACGTTGCAAAAGAAATCACCAAAGACCTTATTGATAAGATTCTTCTCTTACACGGCGTTATCACTTTTGTTTGCAAAAATCTGCTTCGCTTTTGACTTTTGATATGGATACAACCTCTTTTGAGGTAGAGCAAAGAATTTTTTAATCATGGAGAGTGCAACAGTGTTCTTCAAAAATCTTGATTGGTTTGTTGAAAAAATTAAAGAGGTAGATAATTATTCAGCATGTTATCAACTACCAGATTGTGAAGTACAAATTCTTTATAATGACGCAATTATCAAAGGTTATCCGTAAGTTGATGTTGGAGTTTCGATTAGTACTGGTATTTTAGCTGCTGCCTATGGTAATTGATCCCTATTAATTCTCAGCACTTACAAGATCTACAACTTGATTTTTATAAAAAGGGGTTGAGAGTTTGTGAAGAAGAAATATATGCGGATTGGTTGGAATTAAGCGGGATTATGTCTTGAAATAGGCGATAGAAAAAATTGATCTTCATAAATGCTTTTATTCCAGATATGGAGCACCACCTTGGCGATAGAGTGAAGTTGGAGGGCACATAAAGGTTATCAAGGTAGATGATGCAGATTATAGCTTACTTCATATTGGTGCACTAGCTTTATTGGGTGATGTTGCAACCTTACAATCTTATTACCAAATTTTCAGTACAGAGGATCATTTAGGCTTTGATGAAAATACCTAACAGATTCATTTTGAACGTGCATTGGCTTTAGTCAAAGAAGTAGTCAAATCTAAGCAACTCAGCTACGCTTTCATTGCAAAAGTAGTAAAAAATATGAACCATCTGGAAGAAAAACAAAGTTCTTAATAAGAGCTTTCCAGAGAGGTGGAGTTTCATTCTTGGAAGGAAAAAAATAGCTAAATTTATCGAAACAAAAGCTAAGGAATAGTTCCTTAAGAAATATCAAGAAGATCTAAAAAGATTATAGGAGCCAGAGTCTGGTTTAAAGATGCCATCATCAGTTGAGTTAACTCAACAATGGTGGAGTTTTATCCATTGGCGGAAATCTGATGTTTGAAAGAGGCTTTCTTGATGTGAAGGTAATATTGTAATAAATAATTATTATAAATCAATATGTTGTATATATTCATTGTTTTGAGGTTAATGACCATTGACAAATAATTTTGCACCATTTTCTCTCTTCCAGCTTTTCGTCAATCATCAATGAAAATTTTTTATAATGGAAAGTTCATTGATAATATAACTTTTGTATGTCATTACTTTACGCTTAAAAAAAATATAAAAATAATGAAATGCAATTGAGTTATCAACTGCTTATTCTTTTCAATTTTTAATCATAAAAAAATCTTTTTATTCATTTTGCTTATAAAAAGAATTAGCTTTTTTCTGGTGATACAAGTGGAGAAATAAGGATTTTAGATATGTTTCGGCGTTCCATTTCAATCACTTTAAAGTGTAAACCATCAGTTTCAAAGCTTTCTCCCTCATTTGGTAAATGACCAAACTGCCAAAGCATAAAGCCTGCCAGAGTCGTATAACGATCTGCTTCATCCACAAGGTTACGCCCAAGATAACCACTTAAACGGCGGATATCAGCATATCCCTCAACAAGAAGACTGCCATTTTCAAGTTGTTCTGCGATCATGAGTTCTTCATCGTCATCAGGAAAGTCTCCTGCAATAGCTTCGAGAATATCGGTTGGTGTTGCAATTCCTTCAAAAGATCCATGCTCATCAACAATAATTGCAAGCTGAATCGAAGAATGACGTAATTGCTCCATCAATCGTAAAACACTTGTATTTTCATGAACAACGAGGGGTTCTCGCATAGCTTTTTTCCAATTAATCTTTTTCCCCTCAGCCAAATTCAAAAGAAGATCTTTTGTCAATGCAACGCCAACAAATTCATCCACTTTTTCACGCGCAAGAATTAAGCGGCTATGTTTAACCTTTTGTAATTCTTCACGCATTTCATTTTCATCAGCATTTAAATCTAACCACTCAATCTCATTACGCGGCGACATGATAGAGCGAACAGGGCGATCAGCTAAATCGAGAACACCACGAATCATCTCCTTTTCTTCTGGTCTAAACAATTCAGAAGCTGCGGCCTGTTCAGCAATAACATCTACAGTCTCAGCAAGGTGACTATCTTTGCTTCCTCCTCCTAAGAGCCTCAAAACAGCATCAGCTGTTCTACTGCGTAGATCATTCGTTTTAATCATTTTTTCACGGTTACGACGTCCAATTTGATTAAAAGCTTCGATAAGAACAGAAAAACCAATAGCAGCATACAAATACCCTTTTGGAATATGAAAACCAAATCCTTCAACAATGAGAGTAAAACCAATCATCATCAAAAAACCAAGACAAAGGATTACAATAGTGGGATGACGATTAATAAAACGCATAAGAGCACCAGATCCGCACATCATTACTCCCATAGCAGCTATGACTGCGATATACATAACTGCTGCCTGCTCTTTTGCAATCATACCTGTTGCGGTAATAATACTGTCTAGTGAAAAAACGGCATCCAGCACCACGACTTGGACGATTACTTGCCAAAAAACAGCATAACCAACGCCTGTTTTTCTTTCATGTGATACTCCTTCTAACCTTTCATGTAATTCTAGCGTTCCCTTTGCGAGCAAAAAGGCTCCACCACCGATTAAAATAAAGCTATGCCAACTAAATACAAAAGATGAAAGTGAAAGAATTACTCTATCGAGTCTCATAACCCATCCAATAACGGTAAGAAGAAAAAGCCGCATAATTAATGCTAAAGTAAGACCTATAAAGCGTGCGCGGTCACGCAAATGCAGTGGCAATTTTTCAGCTAAAATTGCAATAAAGATAAGGTTATCTATTCCTAAAACAATTTCGAGAAAAACCAGCGTGATCAAACCAAACCACGCATGGGGATCAGTGATCCATTCCATCATTCCTTACCTTTTAGAAGCTTAAAAGCGCGCGATTGACAAAAAAAATTCATAGGCTTTTGTTCGTATATTGGATCATGAACATTGAATGTAAAAAACTTATATTCAAAGAAAAAAACAGCACAATATTGCTTGAATGCATGTGATTTTTGATAAAACAAAATGATGCCCCATCCCGCTTACAACCACAAGAAGGTTCATCTAATTTTCGCTCGGGCATTATGCTCGATAATCCTCTAACTATAGGTTCTGTATAACAATCAGAACATTTATTTATAAAGCTTCCTATAATGGGTTTATTTTTATATAAGATCAAGTGGTGAATATCATATTTTTAACCTTACAGACAATGAGTTTATATAACAAACAACAAAATATCTGGACATCTATCCTTAGGAGCGTTATAGAAACGCTCATTCTCGTCTTTTGAGAAGCTTATGGGTGATTAGCTCAGTCGGTAGAGCAGCTGACTCTTAATCAGCGGGTCGTGGGTTCGATCCCCTCATCACCCACCATTTTATTTTATACCGTAAATAACTTATTGATTGCGTAATTTTTTTTAAGGTACGAGTTGCTAAATAAAATTGGGCAGTAGGATTTCCCCATATCTGTTTGTTTAAAAGTGAAGATTGTTGATATAGCTTAGTCATCGGTGTTTGTACTTTTTAGGGGACTCAAAGAACTTCCAAAGGACATTTAAAGATCTTTTAATGCGTATTGTTTCTTTTTTTAAGTTGCAATTGGTAAGGAGAAGCCTCTTACCGACAATTGTGTTATTTAAAGGGGTATAAAAATCAACAGTTTTCACTGCTTTTAATATAAATTGATTAAATTTTTTTGGATTTTTAGCATATTGTTTAAAGACAGAAGAAACTTTACACTTTAGTTGTGTCAGCAGCATGGATATTTTTTGATAACTCTCCCGCTTAAACAAAAAACTTCTGTACTAATCATCAGTATTCCAAGAGGGTAAATCAAGATAAAATAAAGTAGTTAGCTGGACATACAAGTAATAAAATTAGATCAGTTTAATTGTTTAAAGCTAATACCTGTTAAACGAAAGACAATAAACTTTAATGAGGCTTAAAGTTTTAAAATATTAAGCTGTGTGGTTACGCTATGCTGTCTTTCCGTTAGCTAAACCTCTAAAAATATAAATATTAAGAAAGCCACTCAGATTCATTATAATATATTGATTTATAAAGAATTGATTATTCTTTATTAAAAAAAACTTTACTATCATAAACTTCTTTTGTTTCAATCCCTCTTATAATGAATTAATTAAAATCATTCATTTTTGCATCATAAATGGGATTAACGTGTGGATAAAGACTATTGAAGAAAGGCATAAAAATAATTCTTATTAATGTTCTTAAGTGCTAAAAGTTATCATAACATTGGAAAAATAGTATAATGGCGCAGGCTTGCTCTTTTATTAAGTATAAAGATGATGGTGCAACAATAGCTTTACTATTATACCATTTATGGGTATTGTTGTGTAATGGAGAAGAGCGTTGAAAGAGGTTTCTTAAAAAAGATATGTAAATTGGCAACACGATGGTGTTTTGTTCTTTTATAGGTACATAAAAAAAGAAGTCATTGATAGCCTTTTATTTATTCAGGTGGTGTTTTGGGGGCTCTTTTCCAATATTGTTGCGCCTCAAAAATGACGACCACAAATAATGAAAGGATGAGCGGTATAATCAAATAAAACATTCTAAAGACAATAAGTGCTGCAATAACATCGGTTGGATTTATATTGGGCATGCCTGTTATGAAAAGAGCTTCAAGAACTCCTACTCCTCCTGCTGGAGCATTAGAGAGAAGAGTTATCGTAAAAGACGCTAGGAAAACACCAAGAACAGAGATAAAATGAATATCTGCGTTATGTGGGAGAACAGCATATATAATTCCTGCTGCTCCTAAAAGCTCTAGAGGGCTAATGAGAAGCTGTTGAATAACAATTTTCAGTCGTGGATAGGAAAGTTGAATTTTCTTCCCCAAGCGTAAGGGCTTTAACTGAAGCCAGCTGCCAAACGTATAAAGTGCTATACAGCTGAGTAAAATTGCTCCAGCCGTTGTTCCGAGCCATTCAGGAAGTTCTTTATGAATGAGGGTGATAATTTCGGGTTGCAGCACCAAAACGATTCCCAAAAGTAAGATTGTGCCGATTACAAAAGTAAAAGAGCAAAAACCTACTAATATTGCGATTTCTGTTCCGTTTAATCCTTTCATTTTATAGGCGCGATAGCGTACAACGGCACCAGAAAAAACTGAAGCACCGATATTGTGTGAAAGAGCGTAGGTTGTAAATGAACATATAGCGATAAAAATCCAAGAAATTTTATGGCCTAGATGTTGCAAGGCAATTCGATCATATCCAGCAAGAGCAGCATAAGCTAGGAGAGAACATAAACAGGCTAATAACCAGTGCTGTGCATTTAAATTGCTCAAGCGCTCCAATACATCCCCAAATGAAATGGCAGAGAGCTTCATGTAAAGAATTCGAATAGATACCAGCATTGCTAAGATACCAATCAATGGCCATATAAATTGCTTTATTTTCACGATTCTGTATCCATTTTATGTTTTCTGTAAATTTTCATGATTGAGCATATTCCTTACAGATCTTCGTTCTGTTATATACTCTATAATGCCATTGGCAATTTCTTCATCATCTGTTACTACAACATCAGCACCTAAATCAATGAGATATGTTGTTTCTGTGTCGGATAATGCATGTGTGATTATCTGGATATCTTTCTTCATATCACGGATATTCACGATACATTCTCCTACTTCAATGGTACTTCGCATTGTAATAACAACTTTATGTGCATTATTTATATTTGCTGCGTTCATTATTTCTTGTTGAATGATATTGCCGCAAATAGCCTCAAAGCCATCTGCAATCGCTTTATCAGAGAGGCGTTTTGATTCTTCTACGATCACTATAGGTTCACCTCTATTTATTAAAGATAATGCAACACACTTACCGATACGACTATAGCCAATAATTACGATATGGTTGTTTTTTAAGGTCATCGGTAAAAAATCTTGGTCAGGATCTTGTGGATCAATATCAATAATTGTTTGGGTATTTTGTGAAGATGCAGAATTTTTTTCTAGACGTTTTTTAATTTTATTACAGGCAATGAAAACAAGAGGATTGAGCAAAATAGAAAAAATTGCTCCTCCAAGAATTAAATCATGAGCGTCATTGTTTAAAAGTCCTAAGCTTAAACTTAAACCAGCAAGGATAAAGGAAAATTCTCCGATTTGGGCAAGGCTTGCAGAAATAGTCAAAGCTGTTGCATTAGAATAGCGAAAAGCTTTAACGATGAAAAAGGCAACAGCAGATTTTCCGATTACGATAATGAATAAGGTTGCTAAGAGAGGGAAAAAATGAGTTAAGAGTTTCTCGGGGTCAAATAACATGCCTACAGAAACAAAAAAGAGAACAGAAAAAGCATCGCGCAGTGGTAAAGATTCTTCCGCGGCACGGTGGCTTAATTCTGATTCGCTCATGACCATACCAGCGAAAAAAGCACCAAGAGAAAGAGAAACTCCAAATAAATGAGCGGCTCCGAAAGCTACTCCTAATGCAATAGCAAAGACGCTAAGACGAAATAATTCACGTGATCCCGATTGTGCGCTCATTTTTAAAAGCCATGGGATAACGCGTCGCCCAATGACGAGCATAAGTGCAATAAATACAATTACCTTCAGGATGGTGAGACCAAAAATACCCCAAATACTTAAATCCAACCATTGAACAAGAGGATCCAACGCTTCTTTTTTGCTATTGCTGAGGGCACTTGCCAAGGAAGGGATGAGGACAAGTATAAGGACCATTGCTAAATCCTCAATAATCAACCATCCAACGGCAATGCGTCCTTTTTCTGTTTCAATAAGATGACGCTCTTGCAAAGCACGTAGCAGGATAACGGTACTTGCTATGGATAAAGCAAGACCGAAAATCAAACTACCACTAAAGCCCCATCCCATAATCAGACCAAGGCACAAACCTAGAAAAGTAGAAAATGCCATTTGTGCAATAGCAGCGGGGACAGCAATAGCTTTGACAGATAAAAGGTCTTTTAATGAAAAGTGGAGCCCAACACCAAACATCAGCAAAATAATACCAATTTCAGCAAGTTGATTAATGATGACGGAATCTATTTTAAATCCGCCTGTATTGGGTCCCACAATAACACCAGCTAACAAATAGCCTACAAGGGGGGAAATACGTAAACGGCTAGCAATCATTCCCAAGAGAAATGCTAAACATAAGCCTGCAACAATAGTTGTGATAAGTGGTGTGTCGTGGAGCATGGATTATTTACTATTCTTGATCAAAAAGCGAATGAATGAAAACGACTATATTTCTATGAGAAGAGAGGCGAGATGTACCATACGCATTAAAGGGCATTTTTATTTCACTTTGATATTTGCACGATTATTTCGCTCACGCCACCAATTTCCTAGCAGGAGTAAAATAGGAGCAGCAATAAAGATAGAGGATGATGTTGCAATAATAATCCCAAAGACCATGGGTAATGCAAAATTATGAACAGCACTTCCACCCCATATCGCCATGGGGAGCATCGCAAGAATTGTTGTGGCTGATGTAAAAAAACAACGTACAAGAACCTGATTAATTGACAGATCAATCAGCTCGCGCAACGGCATTTTTTTATAAAGACGCATATTTTCGCGCATCCTATCATAGACGACAACTTTATCATTTATAGAATATCCAACAATTGTTAAGAGTGCGGCGATAGCCGTTAAATTAAAATCAAATTGAAATAAAGCAAAAAAGCCAATCATTTTTGTGGTGTCTAGAATGAGAGTGATAATTGCTCCAATGGCAAAGAACCACTCGAAGCGTAACCATATATAGAGAGACATGGCAATAGCCGCAAGAATAACAGCAGTAAAAGCAGCTGTGGCAAGCTCACCTGAAATTTTGGGACCAACAACTTCTATTTGATCGAATGTGGTATCGGGATAGATATTTTGTACAGCTGTTTTGACCTTATCAATGGCGGTGGTTTGTTGTGCTTCGCCACCGCTTTGTTTCTGCATGCGAATTAATACGGTATTTTCGTTATCAATATTTTGCAAGGTAACTTCACCAATATTAAGAGTAGAAAGCTTGGAACGCAGAGTTGCTAGATCTGCTGGTCCTTTCGTGGTAATACTCATTTGGCTTCCGCCAATGAAATCAATACCAAAATTCAATCCAGGCTTAAAAAAGAGAAAAACTGAAGCCATTGATAAAACAATTGAGACGCCAATACCAATGAAACGTGCTTTCATAAAGTGGAAAGTTGTGTTTTGTGGCATGATGTTGAAAGCAGAGTGAATATGCAATTTTTTAATTTTCCATTTACGAACAATCCAAATCATGATGATGCGTACAATGGTGATATTTGTAAACATGGAGATGATAATACCAAGCAACATTGTTACGGCAAAACCACGAACGGGACCGGTCCCGAACCAAAATAGTAAGACGGTCGCTATAATTGCTGTAACATTTGCATCAACAATGGTTGCAAAAGCATGTTTAAATCCACGATCTAGGGCTGCAAAAGCACCCACACCTTTTCGACTTTCTTCACGGATACGTTCATTGATAAGGATATTAGCATCAACGGCAATACCGATGCCTAAAATAATACCAGCAATACCAGGCAGCGTAAGCGTAGCTCCCAAAAGACTCAGTGCAGCAAATGTTAAAATTGTGTGCAGAGCTAGTGCTATATTGGCAATTAATCCCCAAATACGATAGAGAAGAAAAATAAAAATTGCAACAAGAATAAAGCCAATTATGCCGGTGTAAAGTCCCATTTGGATAGCATCAGCACCAAGATTTGGACCTACGGTTCTCTCTTCAATGACTGTGAGTGGTGCGGGGAGGGAACCAGCACGAAGCAGAGCAGCCAGAGTTGAGGCTTCTTTGGGGTCAAAGTTTCCTGTAATTTGACCTTGTCCATTGGGAATGACACTATTGATGGTCGGAGCGGTTAAAACCTTATTATCCAGAACAATGGCAAAAGGACGGTTAATATTTTGTCGTGTTATATCGGCAAATATTTTTGCGCCAGCGGAATCTAGCGTAAATGAAATAATGGAACGTCCTGGTATTTGGGGGTCAAAACCTGCACGGGCATCTTTCAGGACATTTCCATCTAAAGCAATTTGATCATAAATTGCATAATGTTGTGTTGCATCAGTGTATCCAGGGAGAATAGAAACACCTATAGGGGGATTATTGGGGTCCACATTAGAAGGAACAAGATGAAAACTCATCTTAGCGGTTGTTCCTAAAAGATCACGCAGTTGTTTTGGATCTTGTAGTCCAGGCAATTGGACCATAATACGATCATTTCCGACCTTTTGGATGGCTGGTTCTGAAACACCAACTTGATCTATACGACGACGGATGATTTCTAAGCTTTGTTCAATAGCATTGCTGACACGGTCTTTTATACTAGCTTCTGTTAATGTGACGCGGAGAGTTTCATTTTGAGCACTGATCATGATGTTATGTTCTGTTGTGCCAAAGCTACTGTGTATGGGGGTTATTAATGTTTTCAAAGCAGAGAGTGCTTTTTCAGTTTGCGATGGGTCAGAAATAAGGGCAATAACGCTATCTTCAACAATACGCACACTTGAGGTGCGGATTTGTTTTTCACGCAATACATTGCGCACATTGCTTAAAACTATATGTAACTGATCGCGTTTTAACGTTTTGCTATCAACCTCGAGCAGGAGAGAAGAGCCTCCTTGAAGGTCGAGACCAAGTGCTACACGGGTGTCGGGTAAGAATTTCGAGTTTTTAACTTGTTCGTGTGAAAATAAATTGGGTAAGGCAACATAAATGCTGCTTAAAAGAATAAAACAATAAAGGGTAGTTAACCAACCAGGTGTACGCATGATATATTCCGTAAATAGGCAATCTAACAGTTATTCAAAGTTAAAAGCACAAGCAAAATAAGATGATCGTTTTTATATTCAAGGAAGAGAATTAAGTGTGTTTATTGGGAGGAGCGCGTTTATTTGAGAAATATTGTGTTTTAACGTTACGAAATCGTGTGTCAACAGCTGGAATCTTTATTAAAAAGAAATCCAATGTTAGGATTTTTTGAAAGGTTCTCATAAAAATAGATTCTGTATGGAGTGTTACAAGTTTTTTGTTTTCAGTTGTGGTAACATTCACCTGATCACACTTATGATGTAAATCAAATCTATTCGTTTTAATGACATTATTGGTGTGTGATGGCTTGATTAAATAAGCACGCGTTTCTAGGTTGCTCGTCAAGAATACACCTAAACTGGATAGAAAAATCCAGGTTGTCAAAGGAAGAAAATCTTCTTTTTTGCAATAAAGGTGCAAAAAAAACATGCTAGAGTGCCTTCTTTAATCTTATTGAGTTCAGCTTATTTATCATTCTTTTATCTTATTACCAGTATTATAGGATAAGGGAAAGCTTTTATAAGATTATTCTATAAAAGTTGAAAATATCTACTTTATACCATATTTAAAAGAGAAAAATAAAATCCCTTTTGTGCTCATAAGGTAGATATGTATTCATTTTGTAGAAAAAACATCCACATACTTTTCCTTCTTTTGGGGATTATCTTTGTATTTAATTCTGGTGCATGGGGTAATAAGGGGGCACAAAATACAATTGTCGAACAAACGATAGCTTCTTATTCAGTTGATGAAATTATTCTGCAACAACAGTTGATTATTAAGACTCTTGAAGAAAATACTGAAACTTTAAAAAGAGATTTTGACAGAAAGCCAGAAGATGAGCGTGCTTTAGAAGAATTACGGTTACGTGCACAAGATATCAGTGAACGTGCTATTGAGGCAGCATTTGTTTTGCGTCCTCCTCTTAATGAGATTAATACACTTCTTGATCAATTAATGGAGCTCCATCGTGACGTGAAAAAACTGAAAAGCTCAGTGAAGGAATATTCCTATTTGATAGAGCAAAAAGCTAAAATTAACAGTATCATGCTTCGTTTTGAAGCAATTTTCTTAGCGGCAAATAGAATAGCTGAACTTTCTATTTCTCAATCTCGGGAGCTTTTTAAACGCACGCTTACGTATAGGCTTGAGTTTTCGATTCCGATGGTTAAACATCTCGTCCAAAAAACAAAAGAGGCTTCATCAGATTTTCTTGTGTTGTTAAATTCTTGGTGGAATTTTATATTTTACTTCAAGTTTTTACAACTATTTCTTTGCTTTTTAATTCCACTTTTTATTACTTTGGGACTTTCGTATTTTTCTCAAAAAGTTCTTGTTCATGTGTATTGCCACTTTATGAAATCTAATGAGGAAATATCTTATTTACAACGCTTATTGATCGCCTTTATTTCAGTTCTCTTACCTTCACTTGTATGTATTCTTTGCGTTTATCTTGTGTTGTTTTTGTTTCGTAGTTTTAACTTAGATCCAGGTAAACTTACAACAGTTTTTGATATGATAGGTTGTCAAATTATTTTATTATTTTTAATCAATCGATTAGCTGTTGTTCTTCTATCATCGAATAGGCCCCATGTGCGTCTTCTCAGTATTGCACCATCGTCTGCTTATCAATTAGTGATTTTACTCACGTCTTTAGGGGGTATTTTGGCATTTGACGCTGTTCTTGATAGTATTTATCAAATCATTTCAGCGCCTCTATCTTTGACAATTGCTAAAAGTTTTATTGCTGTTTTTCTTGTAGCGATATTGCTATTTATAATATCATTTGTACCTTTGCGGTTTAGACGTAGGCGTGTTCAAGAAGAAAAAAAAGAGCCATACTTTTGGCCATTTTATATACGCATTCCTCTTATTGGCTTGGGGTTACTGCTCTTTGTATTGAATTTTTTAGGTTATGTTGGACTTGCGCGTTTTATTACGCAGCAAATTATGATTGATGGAGCATTTTTAGTTCTCATGTATTTAGGAATACAAAGCGCTCAAGCACTTGGAACTAAAGACCAATTTATGAAAACAACGGTTGGTCATCTTTTGATGCAGAGGTTTCATTTAGAAGAAAAAACGATGAATCAATTGGGAGTTTTTATGAGCGTTTTTCTCAATTTATTTGTTGTTATATTTTGTGCAATGCCAATTGCTGTACAGTTTGGATTTTCCTATTCTGATTTAAAAGCAGTTTTGTGGCAATCGGTGACCGGTTTTCAGATTGGAAATATTAGTCTTTCTTTGATTTCTCTTGTAACAGGAATTATTTCTTTTTGTGTTTGCTGGTTTCTTATTCGCCGATTTATTGGTTGGTTAGATAATGTGGTGTTGGTTCATGGAGAGTTCGATTCTGGTATACGTAATTCTATCAAAACAGTGATAAGTTATGGAGGCGTTGTTGTATCTGCTTTGACCGGATTATCAATGGCAGGTTTGGATCTTAGAAATTTCGCTCTTATTGCTGGAGGACTTTCACTTGGTATAGGTTTTGGTTTACAGAATATTGTCCAAAACTTTGTCTCTGGACTTATTATTTTAGTTGGAAGACCATTTAAAATAGGAGACTATATAGAATCTGGATCAGTAGGGGGGGTTGTTAAGCGTATTAGTGTGCGTGCAACGGAACTTGAGACCATTCAGCGTAAGACGATTATTATTCCCAATTCAAGCCTTATTAATAACAACGTTAGTAATTGGACACGACGTAATAAAGTAGGACGAATTGATATACCAGTTACTGTATCATCTAAGGTTGCTCCAGAGCATGTTGCTGAAATTTTGTTAGAGATTGCTTCTGCGACAGAAGGCGTTTTAAAAAATCCTATCCCACAGGTAAGTTTTACAGCATTTGATCGTAAGAGTTTTTCCTTTAATTTGGCTATTTATGTGCCTAATATTACCTCATCTTCTCATGTAACCAATGCTCTTCGATTTAGCCTATATAAGCGTTTTGCTGAGGAAGGAATCTTAGAATGCTAAAATATACTTATATTTTGATTACAGTTATTCTATTAAGTATTTTTACCATAACAGCTTTTACTGCAACAGTGAAGAATACTGATTTAAAGATACAATCTCTTATTGTTGTTGAAGGAAGTATACCTTCAAAAATTTCTTTAAATACTCATCAAACAATTACAATTTGTATGAAGGGATGTTTTATAACTTTTCCTAATAAAGACCGTTTTGCAATAAAGGCAGATGATATTATAGAAATCAGTAGGGGAAGAGCAATTTTTAAATAAAATGATTGAGAATTTTTGTTTGGGGACAAGCTTTAGAAGGATAATGATATTGTCGTATTAATAATCTCATCCTTTAGAAAATGGTAAAAAAAAGTATGATTTTAGTATAAAATAGATGCTTTTTTATACTATGTAGAATCTACAGTATGCATTTTGGATGTAAGAATATTGAGGTATTTATAATATTGTCAATAAACATCGATTCTCTAAAAATAATTACATCATTTTTAGATTTTTTTGCGGTATTTTTGATACAAAATGTTTTATACTTCATCCTTTTAAAAATATAATATGTATTTTTATTAAATATTTATTATTGAAAGTATTCATTATTCTAATATTTTAAAATTTATTTGATAATATTAAATTTTGGTGTAATAATATATTATTATAGTGTAAATTTAAATGTAAATATAAAGGAGTACATGCAATTTTACAGCATAAGATTTTATAAAACTTTGTTTTTCTAAATGTGATTTTTGATTATATAAATTTAGCAATGGGGTATAATTTTATGAATACAAAATTTATAACAGCATCTGTTTTTTCTTTGATTTCACCTTCTATAGTACAGGCTGCAGATGTGGTGGCTCACGAAGAGCCATTACATGTTGCCTCAGAAGTTGTTGCTTCTTCACCTTTTTCTTGGGCAGGTTTTTATTTCGGGGGGCAAGTTGGTGGCTTTTCAAGTAAGACTTCTGCAATAACGCGTGATGTTGATATTCCTCTCTATCCCGATGAGGAGAGTAAAAGTAAACCATGGGTGCCTGTCGAGAAGCAGTATATGCCTGAGCTTTCTGGATTTATAGGTGGTTTTTATGCGGGTGTTAATTTTGATCTCGGTAATAATTTTATTGTGGGGATTGATACGGATATGCTTTTAACGGAAAAAAAGGATACAAAAACAAGATTTCAGGCTGATGAAACGAGTGCAGGTGGTCCTGACACTGGTGGATCGGGCACTGAAGGATCGGGTACTGAAGGATCGGGTACTGATACTGAGGAATTAGGTACAGAAGGAAAAAGTCGAAAAAAGGCAAAACTTGTCAGAAGACAGGGTAGAGACTTTTCTCGCTCTTCTGCAGAGGATAAAGAAGAGAAAGACAGTTTAACGTTTAATCATACGTTAAAACAAAAATGGACAGGTGCTACACGGGTGCGTGTTGGGTTTTCTGCGGGGCATGTGATGCCTTATATTGCTGGTGGTGTTGCTTATGGACAGTTTCAAGATATTTTGTCGACAGTAATTACGGGAGGTGAGCCATTTAATAGGACATCGGATGTAACAAAAACGATGATTGGTTATACTCTCGGTGGTGGTGTTGATTTTGCAATGACAGACCATCTTGTTGTGCGTGCGGAATATCGTTACTCAGATTTTGGTAAAAGGAAATTTAAAGACGAGATTGAAGTTAAGTATAAGACGAATGATTTTCGCGCAGGAATAGCTTACAAATTCTAATTTTGTAGGATAAAGGAGCTTAAATTTAAGAGGTCCTATTTCTTTGATAGGGCCTTTATTTTTTAATTTTATGCATTGTAAACACTATTTTATGGTGAAAAAAAAGGGGGCTTTGACTTTGAGTGAGAATGAGGAGGTAAGGAAGAGTTACTCAGATTCTTAATTGTTAAGAATAAAAAATTTTTAGTTCACGAGGTGTGGTTGAAACATTTGTTGGCAAAGAAGGATTGCTTCTTATTACAGTTATCACTTTATAATACCGTTATAGAGTTGCAAACAGTAAACTTAAAGAGAGTTTTTACTATCTAAGTAATGAGAAAATAAAGAAAATTTACATAGAGTGGTGCGGACGGCGTGTACGTTTGTGCAACAATTTTTTCTTCCCTTAGAACTCTCTACAATATCACCTGATAGCACAGTTTATCTTTTTTCTGTTTAATAACTAATTGTTTTTATTTTATTTTATTTATTAAATTGCCTTTTATATATAATCTTGGTACCAGATGAAAGTGCTCCAAGTGCAATTCAAAAGGTGGTTTTTAAAAGGTGGTTCGAAGAACGTGATAGACTGTCTATCTTATCTGTAAAAAATCTATCTAAAGGAAAATATGCTGACAGAGCTGGTTTATGGCTTATCAAAACTACACCAGATCAAGGATGATGGGTTTTTAGGTTTGACCTCAATAAAAGACGACGAGAAATGGGATTAGGCTCTTGTCGCAATGTATCTTTAAAAGAAGCACTGTTCAAAGCTTTAGCTTGTCGTGATCGTTTAGATCAAAGAATTGACCCGATTCGCCGAAAACAAAAAGAAAATTTGCGTCGAGCAGGGGGGATTTCTTTACGAGAAATTGCCTCTAGTGCTTTTGAAGCGAAAAAAAACGAATTGAAAAATGAAGGAAAAGCAGCAAGCTGGTTAACACCTCTTGAGTTACATGTTTTTCCTAAACTTGGTGATACGCCAATCATTGAACTGACGCAAATTGATATAAAAGGATGCATTTCTTCCATTTGGAAGACAAAAAACGAAACAGCAAGTAAAGCTCTATCCCGCTTGAATATAGCTATAAAACATGCGGCGGCACTTGGTATAGATGTGGATATGCAATTAAAAGCAAAAGCTTTATTAGAAAAGTTTATTCAAAATACCCAAAATATTCCAGCTATGCCATGGAAAGAAATGCCTAAGTTTTTTCAATCTTAAAATGATGAGCTTGTATCACATCTAGCTTTAAAACTTCTTATTTTGACGGTTTTTTGTTTTATACCAATCAGGCATATTCGATCAGAAGAGATTTATGGATCAATATGGATTATCTCAAAAGAAAATATGAAGAGAATTGTTGGAAAGGTTTCTGATTTTCATGTGCCGCTTACAGCTGAAGCGCTTGCTGTTATTGAAAAAGCAAAAAATAGAAAAAATGGTTTTTTATTTGCTGAGAGTTTTGAAAAGCCTATATCTGATGTAGCACTTTCTAAATTCATGAAAGACAAAGGTTTTGATTATAGACTTCATGGTTTCAGATCGATTCTGTGGGACTGGATAGCAGAGACAACGTCAGCACCATTTGAAATTGCAGAATCTGTTCTTGCGTATTCAGTTGGGAATTCAGTGACAAAGGCTTACATGCGGACGGATT
This sequence comes from Bartonella sp. AP30XZML, assembly GCF_042195945.1. NCBI lineage: Bacteria > Pseudomonadati > Pseudomonadota > Alphaproteobacteria > Hyphomicrobiales > Bartonellaceae > Bartonella > Bartonella sp. AP30XZML. The sequence continues at coordinate 76,939 of NZ_JBHIPJ010000103.1, forward strand.
TTTTAGAATAGCGCCGTGCCCTCTTAGAACAAGGGGCGTCTTTTATATCCGGAGAGGCTTGATAATTGTTATGTCTATTGTCGCGTCAGGTGTCTAAGAAACACTTAAGCGATTAGCGGATAGATTACGATATAATCTCTCTTTCCTCGCTTTAAAAGCGGGGAGGGGGTAAAGCTTTCAGTTTTTGGTTAGCCACTGTTTAAAATGTGCAAAGACATTGTCTATTGCATCCATAAGACGAGCAAAATAAAGGATAACCATAAAGAGGGATGAATGCCATCCATTTTATCAAGCGAGACATCATTTTCACGCTTTTGTAGGTCATGATGATTTCTTGAAGTATTTCTTTTTCTGCTTCTGTAAGCTCTATATCGTCTTGTGTTTTTTTTTCTAGCCATGTTTCCACCCACACAAGCGTTCACCTAGATTATTTTGCTTTAAGATCTCTCTTGCTAAGTTTGAACTGATGGTGTTCAGATCTTTCTTGTCTAAATAAATTGGCAACCAGCCAACACAAGAAGAAGCATATTTATTTGTTGCGCAACCAGTCAGAGAGAGCAGCACGCACATCAGCATCACTTTTTTGATTAACTTCACTTTCCACCTCCAGCNCAAGATTGCCACTTTTTATCCGATAGCGTGCGTTTTTATGGTCGACATGGCTAATCTTCCCCACCACAACCATATTTGCTACACGTCTCTTTAGATCTGTGATCTCTTTATCGCGCCGCTCTAACATGTCCACCTTCAATTTTATGGTATTTGTCTTCGTTTCCCACACCTGTTTCTGGTTCAAAGCTTAAGAAAGGTTCAACGATTCTTGCTGTTACACTGCCTTCTTCTTCATCCATGTTGGGGATATTGGTCACATAAATGGCTTCAAAGGTTAAAATTGCACCATGGAGCGCTAGGGCGCCATTATCGCCAAAGGCAAAAGCAATATTTTGCAGGCGGCATGTCTCAACGGTGTTGTTAAGATTGGGATTGGCATAGAAAATCTCTTCAACTTCCCATGCTAATTGGTCAACAAAACGTGCGCCATCTTCACATGTCGCATAACATTCAACATCTACTGTTAAAACACGCCGTCTTACTCCATAATCATAGCCATCTTCAATTGTTTCACTTTGTGTTGAGATATTAATAGCTGGCATTGCTTCAATAAATAAATTGAAGTCACGCATATTGAAAACATTGTCACCAGCTGCCGTCTTTGCTGCTTTGATCAACGCAACAAAGCTTTCCCTTATCGTCTCTCGCGGATGCATGGAGGCTCCTGTTATTTAACATTTATCCTTTTCTTTATATTAGTATCATGTTATGATACGTAAAAGAACGAATAAAGGTGATTTGGTGATTGAATCTTTTGCTGATAAGCGGTGTAAAGATCTTCTAGAAGGCAATCCGCCCAGAGGCTTTCCCACCACTCTAGTGCGTATAGCCCAAAGAAAATTGTTTATGCTCGATAAAGCAGTTGATCTTAAAGATTTGCGCAGTCCTCCAGGAAATCATTTAGAAGCATTGANCCGTGTTGTGGCTGCTTTTAAAGCTTTTTCTGTTTGCTTTTGTTGCTCTGCTTTTTTCCCAAGAGTAAAAGCTCTTGCTAAAATCATAAAAAAAGCGGCTAAAGCCGCACCTGTCACCATCAGATTTTTTTCATCCATAAGATCATAGGCGGTGCTCCTGAAAGCGTTTAGCAACAAAGAAAATACCAGCACATGCGGCTAAAACCATAATGGTTGCCAAAGCCATTGGATTGGTCCATTTCCTGCTAACAAACCACCAAGCCCAGAAAAAGAGCCAATAATCGGTGCAAGGGCTTCAGCTTTGAAAAGTCCCGTTGGTGCTTGCGTTTCTACTGTTTGGTAGTTAGAGGAAACATAAGCCCCTTTTGCCCATAAGCCTGCTTCTGCTGCACGCCGGTGTGCGAGACCTTCAAGACGCTTTCCGCCTGCTTTGGTCCATTTCTGTAGCTCTGAAGGGACAGCTTCATATTCACCTTGATTGAGCTTTTTTAACAGTGTCGAGTTACAAAAGGCTCTTGTTAGTTGACGCTATTTCTAAAAATGATTGACTAGGATTAATAATGATACTATTATTGGTTATGAACAATAAAGTTGAAAAAATAATCAGCTTGATGAAAGCATCACCAAAGAACATCAAGTTTTCAGATTTGTTGGCTGTGTGTGTACATTTTTTTGGAAAACCGCGGAACAATGGTAAAAGCCACTTTGTTTTTAAAACCCTGTGGCTTGGTGACCCACGTGTGAATATTCAAAAAGATTCTAGTAACAAAGCAAAAGCTTATCAAGTCAAACAAATCTTACAAGCGATAGAAAGGATGAAACATGAACAATAATCATTATACATATCGTGTTTTGTGGTCGCAAGAAGATGAGGAATATGTCGGATTGTGTGCAGAATTCCCATCCCTTTCATGGTTAGATGCTCAAGCAGAGAAAGCTTTAAAAGGTATTATGGACCTTGTTTCAGAAGTTGTTGAGGACATGCAACATAATGGAGAAGAAGTTCCTCTGCCTTTGTCACATGGTAAATATAGTGGCAAGTTTCAATTAAGAATACCACCAGAACTCCATAGAAAACTTTCAATACAAGCCGCTGAAAATGGTGTGAGTTTAAACAGATACATTTCTTCTAAGCTTTGAATCTTTTAAAAGTCTATACGTACTAAAAGAAAACTAATTCTTATGAAAACCTCTAAATTAAAACAAATACCCGTTTTCAAGACGGATGAAGAAGCAGAAAACTTCGTTGATACTGCCGATCTTACAGATTATGACTTAACTGATTTTAAATCCGTTCATTTTGAATTCTTACCTAAAGAAGTCTCTTGACCACTCCCCATCTTAAGAACAGGGAGGGGAGTTGTGTTTTTAAGTTAAGCAGCTTTTACAACAGGACTTTCCAAAGTAGGAGCATAAGCTTGCAATAACGGATTCATGCTATGCGGTAGTTCTGAATCTCCAAAATCTGTTAGAACTGTCAAGATTTTAAGCATACTTGGCATCTCATCTTGAAGTTTCAAAATCAAAACTTTTTCTATTACACTCATAGTGTCAACCAGAGCAGTACAATCTTTATCGCTCATATTCTCATGTCTAGAAAATTGAGACAATGCTATCCATAGATCACATAAAAAGTTGGTATCTATCTTCATTGTACACCCCCATGGATTTGTTCTCTCAAACATGCCAATCCTTTTGGTGTGATTTTCGTTGAAGGCAGCACCTTTTCTGTACCATCCGGTCTTTGAATGGTGATAGCGGGACAATCCATGAATCCTTTCTTGATTTTATCCTGATAAGGTAACAGAGGCGCCCCTTGAGCCCGTCGATATACCCAATCATGTTTACGCAAGTAATCGGTTAAATCCTTAGGTCGTACTTCCAACATCTTTGCTGCTTCGATAAGCCAAACAGACCATCAGAACGCTTTAAACCTTCTAAAGCTTCTGCTTTTGGTGCTAATTCAGCAATCACATGATCTTTCTGCTCAATTTGACTTTGTAAGTGATTTAAAACACCAAGCAATGCTTCGGGTTTGGAGTAGTCAACTTGTGGTGTTGCTACTTGTTTCAAAAGCCGTTCACATTTGATAAAGTATAAACGAGCTTCTCTACCTTTCTTATTGTTCTCAAGCATAGAAAGCTTTTTAGCTACATTTAGTGTAAGATAATATTCTTTTAACACTACATTTTGACGTTCGCCAGTTTTGGCGAGCGTTAAAATATAATCTATTCCCTCTTCTAAATTGTATTTGATAATACGGTCTTTAATCTAATTGGAAAAGTCTCGTTTTGCTTCTAAGAATGCGTGCAATTCACGCGCATTAACAGTTTGAACAGTTTCCTGATCAATAACCTGTTCTGATATTTCTATAAGTGTGTTCATAATGAACTCCTAGTTGTTAGAGGTTTCTTAATGACACTCTAAAAGAGTGCCGGGCGCTAAGAAACACGACAACTAGCCCGTCGTTATGCTTTCCCCGAAAGGGTATTATATGGCATAACCACACCCGACAATATTATTATATGCATGTAGCNAAAGGAGAGCGTAAAGGTCAATATTCTATTCGTATTAATAACCAGTTTCGTCTTTGTTTTGAATGGCGTATTAATGGCGCCTATGAAGTTGAAATTATAGATTATCATTGATCTATAGGAGGTCGAGATGAAAAATTATATTGCAATACATCCTGGAGAAATTTTACGGGAGGAATATTTAAAAGAATATGCTCTGTCTGCTTATGCTCTTGCAAAAGCATTGAATGTTCCACGCACGAGGATAGAACGTATTGTTGCGGAAAATAGTCCAATAACTCCTGATACGGCTCTCAGATTGGCTTCTTTTTTTGATACGACAGCTGAGTTCTGGCTTAATATGCAAGCTGCTTATGATGTTCATATTTTACAAGCCGAAAAAGCAGATGAATTTGCCAAAATTAATAAGTTTGAATGTAGAACTTAACCACCTCCCCACCTTTGAAGTGGGGAAGGGGCATGTTTTACTTAAGCAACCTTTTTAATAGGTTTTTCTAAATTTGGTTCGTAAGTTTTCAGCAAAGGCTGCATAATCGAGGGAGGTTTTAAGGCTCCAAAATTTGTAATCATTGCCAGAATTTTGAGTGCATTCGGGCTTTCATCTTGAAGCTTTAAGATTAAAGCTTTTTCTATTGCATCCATGGTTTCAATGAGAGCACTAAAAACTTTGTCTTCAACATCATCACGATCAGAAAACTGATACAGCGTCATCCACAAATCGCATAAGAAATCAATACTGGTATTCATTGTACACCCCCAAAGATTTGTTCTCTCAAACATGCCAATCCTCTCGAGGTGATTTTCGTTGAAGGGAGTACCTTTTCTGTACCATCCGGTCTTTGAATGGTGATAGCAGGGCAATCCATGAAACCTTTCTTGATTTTATCCTGATAAGGTAACAGAGGCGCCCCTGGAGCCCGTCGATAAACCCAATCATGTTTACGCAAGTAATCCGTTAAATCCTTTGGTCGCACTTCCAACATCTTTGCTGCTTCAATTAAACCAAACAGACCATCAGAGCGTTTTAAACCTTCTAAAGCTTCTGCTTTTGGAGCCAATTCGGCAATAACATGATCTTTCTGCTTGATTTGGCTTTGTAAGTGATTCAAAACACCAAGTAATGCCTCCGGTTTGGAGTAGTCAACTTGTGGTGTCACTACTTGTTTCAAAAGCCGTTCACATTTGATAAAGTATAAACGAGCCTCTCTACCTTTCTTATTATTCTCAAGCATAGAGAGCTCTTTGGCTACGCTTAAAGTCAGATGATAATCTTTACGATTGTGACCACCCCTGCCTTTGCTTCCCAAAATAGGGAAGCAAACAAAGTCTTGATTTTCTACCAAATTATATTTGTTGATACGTTCAGTAATCCAGTCCGCAAATTTTTTACCTACTTCTAAAAAACTATGCAATTCACGTGCATTTACTGTTTGAACAATTTCCTGTCCAACAGTTTGTTCCGATATTGGAATAAGAGTGTTCATGATGAACTCCTATTGGTTAGACGTTTTTCATTGACACTTTTATAAATAAAGCGCCGGGCGCTGAAAAACACGGCCAATAGTCCGTCGTTACGCCTTCCTCGTGAGAGTATTGTATAGCGTAACCACACCCGACAATGCCATTATATGCGTGTAACATACAATGAGTCAAAGCCTTTAATGCGCGGAAAAAAGATTGTTTCGGCAATCTATCCGCTATTGGTTTAAGGTGTTTTTCAGGCACCTAGTTCGATTATTCATACTCCTACTATAATGTCAAGCAACTTTCGATAATTTTTAAATTTTTGCTATTGGCAATTTGTAATTATTGTAAAAAAAAGAGTTGATTTATACCTTAAGATAAAATATATTCAACTTATTAAGATTAATTATCCGTCCTTTGGAGTTATATTTGATGCTTACATCCTTTGGTAAAACCATACGAAAACTCCGTATTGATCATGCAGAACGTCTTTTAGATATGGCTGATAAATTAGGTATATCTGTAGCGTTTTTATCTTCTGTCGAGATTGGCAAAAAATCTGTGCCTGTTGGTATGGAAGAAAAGATCATAGAATTATACGATTTAGATCAAGATATGGCTTCTCTCTTAAGAAAAGAGGCTGATGCCTGCCGTAAGAGTTTTACAATAAAGTCTTCTAATTCATCCACAGGTGAACTTGTTGGTATGTTTGCTAGAGTTATAGATAACATTTCTCCAGAAGATGTAGAAAAAATGAAAAAATTAATGAAACAGATAAAAGAAAAAGAAGGTAAATAGAAGGTGTATAAAAGCATTGATTATGAAGTTCCTCCTCGTAGTTGGCACAAAATTAGTTATTTAGCTGGTTTATTTCGAAGAGAATTACAATTGTCAGATGTCCAATATTTTCCAGTAATGGAGTTTATTGAACACATTTTGCCTAATATGAAGCGAGATTTTCATTTACGTATCGCAGATAAGAAAGAACTGGGAAATGTGGGTGGTTTAACTGATCCACAAGGTAAGTTCATCGTTTTAAGAGAAGATATTTATAGAGATGCGTACGATGGTAATGGTCGTGCAAGATTTACAGTTGCTCATGAATTTGCTCACCTCTTTTTACATACAAATTTACCCTTACAACGCGTAATTGATTCTCATGAAATACCTGCTTATCGCAGTTCAGAACGGCAAGCTGATCAGTTTGCCGCTGAACTTTTAATGCCACGTTCAGGTATGCCCAAATTTAAGACTCCAGAAGAGATCGCTAAGTGCTATAAAGTTTCATTACAAGCAGCAAAGGTTAGAATGAAAACATTAAATATTAAATCAGAATAAAAAGGGTTTGAGTTGCAGCTCAAACCCATAAAGAGTTTACGTCAGGTTTCGGTTAGCTGACGTAAAACCAGACAGGAAACAACAAGATGTAACCCGTAACAACAGGCGGAATTGTATCATTGTAAATGTTTCCTGTCTAGGTCAATTCACCTTAAAAGGAACTTCCATGTATAATACACAGAAGTTTAAAGAAAGTAAAACGTACGTTTTTCGCACATGGCGTAGATGTCCTTATACAGGTCAAAAACTTTACGCAAAACACTATGGGCGAAAGGCTTGGCGTATTCCAATTGAGTGAGTGATAAAAAAAGCAGAAGGGGGATATTTTATTCCCCTTCTGTATCTCAGAAATGTAATCAAAACTGCTTGTTGGGTGGAGATTCGTTACGTAAGATAAGTTTATACATACCGGATTCAGAGGCTTGGACATCTGTGATCACGAAGTGTTCTTGAGAAGAGGGGGCTTTGTTGTTTTCAGGAGNCCTTATGATGATGTCAAGCATTAATATCACTTTTTTATAAAATATATGGTACGTCTTTACTTTATTTGTCGATTCACTCTAAATTCACCAGCATTATTTTTTATTTATAGCGGAGGGGAAAATAATGCTCGACATACTTGATACAATTGCAATGATAGTGTGCTTGTTATCATTACCAGTGATGATTGTCGGACTCGTTTTAATATGTATAAAGAAATGGCGGAAAAACGGACTGAAAACTCTTGGTATTGGAGTTTTATTATTTCTCGGCTCTGCAATATTAGGTGCGTTTTTTTTCCACAAAAATGAACCAGATCAAGTTGCGTACAATAATGAAATTTTTTCCTCCTCCTCGACTTTATTAATAGATGTTGCTACTCAAGATGAAAGCATGACTCAGGCACCAGCTGAGGATACTGATAAGCAAATTACCCCCACTCAAGTTAACAAACCAGACAAAGATGATGGATTAGGCTTTTGGGGATGGTTTTGGTTAATTTTCTTTGCGTTTTTTGCGTTTTCCATTTTCGCTTATTGGCAAGATAAACGCAAAAAACGTTTTGAAGAAAAAGTTCCAGAACAGGCTTCAATGTCGCTCCCTCCTGCACATCTTTCTTCTGATTTCTCAGTCGTTAATAAAACATCTCCAGCATTTAAAAACGAACGATTGGAAAAGGGGATCAAGATTTTTCTCCTTTGTGCTCTATTGATTGGAGGCATTGTGGTAGTAATAAGTATTTCACTATGGTTATTAGTAGCCATTCTTATTGTTTTACTTTTGGTGATCGCTCACTACTCTGAAAAGAAAAAAGTAAAACTTTTTGAAGAACAAGTTGCAATGTTGCTACCGGATATTAAAGTGTCTAGTTTTTCTGAAGCGTGTAAAATGTTTCAAGAACTTGACGCAAGCGAATATGAATATCGTTTAGCACACAATGAAAAATTGTTGGGAGTTCAAGAACGTGTTTTCTTTGATATTAATAAAAAGATCCCACTTAGAGGACGTCTTTTGGTAACCGATCAAGCCATTGTATTTGAAAGTCCTGAAAAGAATGAAAGAACTACTTGGACACGAATTGCATCAGTTACTATAACATACCAAAGATGTCAAATCAGTCTCCGTACCGGCATACCACGGAATTACCAATTCACTGCCTTTTCAAGTCCAAGGTTTACAGCAGTAATTCGAGTTCTGGGACAGTTTTATTGATTTTTAAACACACAAGATAAAGATACGTTCATTGTTTTAGCTCCCGCAAGATAAGCTTATACATACCGGATTCTGAGGCTTGGACATCTGTGACAATGAAGTGCTCTTGAGAGGGGGCTTTGCTGTTTTCAGGGGAAATGATTACAACATTATCTTGAGGTTTTGGTGGTAAATCCCCAATGTCATTGATACAAAGATCAAATTCCTTTCTTGCAATTGTGGTGGGGATTCTGCCACCAGCGTCCGATTCTGAATGCTTAATGGTGTAAATCGCTGTGATACGAAAAGATTGCTGGTTGTCCTTTCGCGTGTAGATGATGGGCTGCCCAAAGGTGTTGCGCACATCTTTAACCATTTGATTTAGCAGCCCGTGCCATCGCATGTTATTTCGCTCCTATAACTGCTTTGAACAGCATTTCAGGACGCGTGCAAATATAAAGCGGATAGCTATAGACCTCAGGCTTTACCCATGCATTACGGTCGTTATCAACGANGAGATGATCACAATACGATCTTGAGGTTTTGGTGGTACTCCCCCGATATCATTGATACAAAGATCAAGTTCCTTTCTTGCAATTGTGGTGGGGATTCTGCCTCCAGCCTCCGATTCCGAATGTTTGATGCCGTAAATCGCTGTGATACGAAAAGATTGCTGATTGTCCTTTCGCGTGTAGATGACGGGTTGCCCAAAGGTGTTGCGCACGTCTTGAATCATTTTATTAAGCAACCCATGCCATCGCATGTTATTTTCCTCCACTGACCGCTTTAAAGAGCATTTCAGGACGCGTGCAAATATAAAGCGGATAGCTATAGACCTCAGGCTTTACCCATGCATTACGGTCGTTATCAACGATCAACATGGTGTAGAGCGGTTTTCCAACCGTGTTGGCAAAATCCAAACTTTCTCCCGGTGCAAAGGTTTTTTGAAACACTCCCGGTGCATTGGCAGGCAAGAATTGACATTCATCCGGCTTAATGCCTATGGCGCGCTTTGTTCCAGCCTTCGCACTCACATTATAGTTGTGAATACTCCGGTAATTAATGAAAGTCACACCCGCAAAGTCAAAACTACCAAAGCTTCCAGAGCCAATCGAACTTGGTGTTGCAACACCTCCAGCACTATTCAACGTTTGTGCAAGAGCTGTGTTGAGATAGGTTTCACGAATTGTTTTATGGTTTTTCAACTTGGAAAAGAATTCATTTCCACAAAGCCCAATAATGCGTGAACGATCAGAAAAAGCTCCTTTTGAAGCTTCAATCATTTTCATAATGACTTGATCAACATGGTCCGCAACATTGGTTGTCTCATTATTTAATTTAAAGTCAATCGGCTTTGGTGGTGCGATTTCCCATTCCTTGTACCAATCGACAATAACAGAGCCATCGGCATCAAGAACCACCCCTTGAACAGCGCCAAGTTGCATGTTTTCCCATGTCAATTCGATTTCAGAAATCAGTTTCTTTTGTTTTCTGGCAATATATTTCATTGCCGTTTCGAGTTGATCTTCTGTACCAAATTCACGCCGGTTCTGGATTTCCTCTGATTTCACCGTGTCACTTTTGGCAATCCGTGTTGTTTTGAAAAACCGAAGATTACGCCCATCTCTATCACCTTCTGCTAAGGGGGCGCCACGTTCACTGGTTTGAATCAAGGACAATGTATTGTCCCGTCTTTCAATACCAACCACTGTGGTGCTTGTTTCCACTTCCTCAAAAAGATCAAGAGAACTAATAAGTCCCGGTTGAAACTCATAGTTTTCAATCGCTTTCATCATGGTGGTGGCAGAGAAAGCGTCGTGTTTAAAAAAGTTCATATCCATGTGCGCATTCTCCTATCGCAATAAAATATTGTTATGGTCTTCGAGAGACTGAATGGCAGCACTTTTTTGTTCATCTGTAATGGCATCTGGCCATAGCAATTCAGAAGCTTTTACAGTGCATAAGCGTGCTGTCATTACGGCACGTTGATCGGCTTGAGAGGCATCAACAGTGGCAAAAGAAATTCCAGCAGGGATTTGGCTGCCATCTGATGCTGCTGGATTAAGGGGGGCATATTTTTCTGATGCTGTAATTTTCCCCATGACAGTTCCAGCTTCAATGAATGCTCCTGATGCAAACACCACTTCTTCGTTTGACATATCGGGGTCGTAAGGTCCAAGATAAGCGCCATTGCGTACGTCGTCATAAATAATATTCGTCATTTCACTGCCCTCCAAGCTGCTTCCCATTTTGCGTGAATCTTTGCCTTGCTTGTCCCATCACTATGAGGGGTATAAGGCGAGACTTTTAAAGACGCGCTTTGAGAGCTAGCAGCCGTCAACACACACTGGCGTGCTTTCTCGAGACTCATACCGTTTTGAATAGCTTTTGCTGCGTCAAAAGAAACGCCTAAGTGCTTTGCTTGCCTTTCAAGGGTTGTTAGTGCTTTTGCGCGCTTTCTTTCTTTTTCAAGAGCAGCTTTTATGTTTTCTTGCTTGTCTTCGTTGTCTTCATCCTCATCTTCGTTTTCTTCGTCGTCAAAGATTTCGGCGTTTTTGTCGATGTCACTATCGTCTTCGTCCTCTTCCTCGTCATTGATGATGTCGACAATCTTTTCGTCATCCTCTTCTTCAGCGCGGTATTGTGTGCGTGCCATGTGTTTGGTCCTTCTTTTGTGGTTGATGTTGGGTTTTGTGATATGGAATCCGTTAAGGCNATCTTCATTGATGATGTCGACAATTTTTTCGTCATCCTCTTCTTGGGCGCGGTATTGTGTGCGTGCCATGTGTTTGGTCCTTCTTTTGTGGTTGATGTTGGGTTTTGTGATATGGAATCCGTTAAGGCTTCCAAAGCTTGCGCAAGGGTCCCCTGCGCATCTGCTAATCCAAGCGTGATCGCTTGGGTGCCTATAAAAGTTTCTGCTTTTGTGTCACGAATTGCGTCCGTACTCAGAGGTCTGTTTTTTGCAACCAAATCGACAAACATCTCGTAGAGCAGGGCGCAATCGGCTTGCATTTTTATCTGTGCTGTATCACTCAATGGTTCATGAGGGTTGCCATGAACTTTGTGATCACCTTCAAAGACAAAGGTCCATTTATGCCCGTGTTTTTCATCTGCACGGGACTGGTCAAGATGGGCACAAACAACCCCAATCGAGCCCACAACACCCGTGCGAGCAACCCATATTTGAGAAGCAGAACAAGCAATGGCATAAGCCGCTGAACAAGCAAACTCATTGGCATGTGCCCAAATGGGTTTATTGTATTGTTTTGAGAGTGCTTGAAACTCTTCAACCAAATCAAAGACACCACCGGCTTCTCCACCGCCGCTGTCAATATCAAGTAAGACAGCACGAACATCAGGTTGTGCAATGGCTTCACGAAAAGAAGCCCTTAAACCTTCATAAGAGGTTAGCCCCGATAAAGCCCCAAGCCATGCACCACGGCGCACAAGCGTGCCATGAACCGGTAGGATAGCAACATTGTTTTGTACTACATAAGTTTCAGGGGGGCTTAAAGCTTCTGTATCCCCTTGCGCAAAAGCCTTAAGGGCAAACTTTTCTCCCTCAAAAAGACGCGGCGCAAGAGCATTCAAAATGACATCAAGCTTTGTCGAGGCAAGCATATGAGGAACACCAAAAAGCCGTGATGCCAAAAACGGCATGTCGAGATTATTCACCATTTGTCTGCGCCTTACTGTTTTGGTTGTTTTCATAAGTCTCAGAAGTCTCTGAATCTTCATCACCAATCGCTTGATTTTCACCAGAAGGCGCTGCCATATCCGTGTCAAAAGATAAGCCGCGCGCACGAGCGTCTGTGTGCTCTTCTTGCAGTTCGGCATGAATGCTGTCGATATCAAAGCCGCGTTCGGCTAGTGCCATGCGTCGTGTTTTCAAGCCAGCACGAATTTCTTCTTTTTCTGCCGTGATATCCTTGTTTGGATCAATCATTTCAAGCGGGGGCGCAAAGCTTTCACATTGAACCCATGGCAAGGAATTTTCTTCCCATCCGGGTAAGTGAACGCGTCCAGAAAGTACTGCCATTTCAACAAAACGTTCCCAAACAATGCGGTTAAACTGAAAGGCAATGATATGTTCACGCCATTGTTTGACATGCCGTCTAAACTGAATGATAGAGGTTCGCACATTGGAAAAATTACCGCGCGTAACGTCTCCAGTCACAACGGCATAAGGCATATTGAGAGCCGAGCAAATTTTTGAAATATTGCGAAATTGAAAAGCCTCATAAGAACCTCCAACCTCAACAGGATTTGAGAATGTAACCTCTTTATTCTCTCCTAAATAAAGAGATGCACCGGGCGCAATGACAGGTGCTTTGTATTCTTCTTCAACGTTGTTTTTATCACGATTATCGGATAATTTTTCGACGTTTGGTGAATTGTCCTTGACAAACGCCGCGAAAAGAGCCGCCGTCCTTTTTCTATCGAGTTCTGCGTCGTCATAGGATTCGAGTTGAAAGATCTTTGTCATACAGCGCGTTATTTTGGGAGAACCGCGCAATTGTCCGGCAATACGGCGCTCTTTGATGTGCAGGACCATTTCAGCAGGGATGCGCACGCGCTCTTGGCTCTCAAATGCCATATTTACAGGGACATCATCATAGGGGTGATGTTCCCAGAAATGATAAGCAACACGCTTACCACTGGCATTAAATTCAATTCCCATACGAATGTAATTGCCTTCAATCTCAGCCGGTCCATTGTAGGAAAGGTCTAGCATTTCGGTTGGATAAACTTGTAATTGAAGCGGTACACCAGAGCGCCCGTAGAGATCAACATAATGCAATCTTACAAAGCACTCTCCGGTTAAAAAGACCTCTCGTGCAATGGTTGCTTGAAGTCCATAAAAATTGGCATCTTCATCATAGTCCGCCTCATCAACCCATTGCCACCATAAGTCTAAAAGCTTTTTCTTTTCTTCTTGAAAACCTTCAATACGAGGATAAGGTTTAATCCCATCACTAACAGCCGCAGAGACCCATTCTTCTGTTGCAGACCCATAAAGAGGTTCATTATCATAGAGCCATCTTGAACGAGCAACAATGGTATCACCGCATTCTTCAATCGCTTTATTGATATGTTTCTTTGCGGGGTCAAAACCACCCATACGGCGGCTTTTGCTTGCCGCTTCAAAATGGGGATTGTGTTGACGAGAAATTTTAAAAAANACCATAAGTCTAAAAGCTTTTTCTTTTCTTCTTGAAAACCTTCAATACGAGGATAAGGTTTAATCCCATCACTTACAGCTGCAGAGACCCATTCTTCTGTTGCAGAACCATAAAGAGCTTCATTGTCATAAAGCCATCTTGAACGGGCAACAATGGTATCACCGCATTCTTCAATCGCTTTATTAATATGTTTTTTTGCGGGGTCAAAACCACCCATACGGCGGCTTTTGCTTGCCGCTTCAAAATGGGGATTGTGTTGACGAGAAATTTTAAAAAAGCCCGTGAGTTTATTGATAAAGCCAGCCATTAATAGCCTCGTGATATATTAAAATAGAAAACGCGTGAACGCTTGCGCCCTTCAAGGTTGGCTATTTGTGTGTTCAACATCTCAAGCGCTCTGCGCAGTTCCTCAACAGAGCGGTTGCTGACTTGCTTATCGCCATGGCGCACCGATTGCGCACCTGAATAAAGAGCTTCTTCAATTTGTTCACGCCGCTTTTTTAAACTTTCCAGTCTCGAAAATTTGCTGTTAATTGGTTNGCATCTCAAGCGCTCTGCGCAGTTCCTCAACAGAGCGGTTGCTGACTTGCTTATCGCCATGGCGTACCGATTGTGCACCTGAATAAAGAGCTTCTTCAATTTGTTCACGCCGCTTTTTTAAACTTTCCAGTCTCGAAAATTTGCTGTTAATTGGTTCTAAAGTTTCATCCACAAATTACCTCCAATCCCCTTGCATANTCTAAAGTTTCATCCACAAATTACCTCCAATCCCCTTGCATATAAGGATTCATCACCGTTCTGGATTGTTTCCTTTGAGGTTGTGCTGTCTGAGATCTTCTTGGAGCAGGAGAGGGGGCATGTTCTGATGTTGGCTGCTCTAAAGAGCTTTCAACTTTAAGTTTTTCCAGGCGCTCTTCTAAGATATCGACTTCTCGATTAAGGTTTATTCCTGCCGAAATCAGACCTTGTAAAGCAGCATAAGCATAGACCCTACAGTCCAAGGCTTCGTTTCTTGCCTTTTCGCTTTTTTGCCATTCAATACGCTTGAAGCCTTTAAAATATTTGATGACTTTTCTTTCAGCAGTCAGTTGGTCAAAATATTCTCGATCAAGGCTTTTGTGAAAGTGTGTTGCACCAGCCCCTGATGCTTCAGGTCCTGATTTTTTAAACCGTGCCGTGATAATATCTTTTGCCGCGTCAACACCAACAATATAGAGATTAATCTGCCCCTTATTGTTTTTGCTTGGTCGGCGTGGCCATACCGCACGCCATCCCGCTTGCCCCTTAATCCCCCAGATACGCCGCCCTTCACGCGGGCGTACATAATTATAAACTGCCTGTGTATGTCCACCACCGGTATCAATACAAGCAGCTGTTATCCTAATCCCCTCTTTATAGCCTGGATGTGGCCAGCGTCTTGTAAGGTATTCATCCAGCTGGTCCCAGACTTCAAAAGAAGAGGGATCACCAAGGATCACTTGATAATCAATATGCCAACTTTCTTCACTACGCCCCCATCCCACCACTTCAAGCTCTAAACGGTCATTTTGCACATCAATGCCTGCTGTCAACACGACGGATTGTTCTGGTGCAAGGGGATAATCTTCGCGTTTTGCATAGAGGCTATCAGGATCAACAACTTCGCCTGTTCTGTCCTCCCATGGCTCTCCAAGCACTGTGTTAATAAAAACTTGCAAAAGAGCAGGGTCTTCTTTGGCTCTTAAAAATTCGCGCGCACAATCGCCCCAAGTCAGCCATGGCGAATAAAGCGCTGAAATATGGTAAGAACGCAGACGAGGCTTACTTGACTCCTGTGTTGCGATCCAGCAAGCACCGTTTTCTTCTGCCATTAAGGTGGACTTACGATGTTCGGCATGTTCATGACCACAATGGGCACAAACAAACACAGCTTTTTCGGGGGCGCCTTTTTGCCACTTGATTTGTGACCAAACAATCGGCTGTAGTGTACCACATGCATCACAAGGCACGTTGTAATATCGCTGGTCTCCTAGTACAAAATCCTTGGCAATACGGCTTGTGTCACGGTGTGTCGGCGTGGACAATTTAAAAATTTTACGTTGAATAAAAGCAGAGGTTCGTTTTTCAGCAATTGTTACAGGATCGCCTTCATTATCGACATTCAATGGGTAAGCATCGACTTCATCCAAAACCAAATAGCGAATAGGAGAAGAACGCAATCCAGCAGCACTGTTTGCTCCTGTAATCATCAATGTTCCCCCATAAAATTCCTTTGAAAACATTGTATTTCCACTGTCTCGTGCACGAGCAGGAGCAATGCGTTCACTTAAAGCAGGGCTAGCTGAAATCATCGGATCAAGACGAGACTTTGACAGTTTCTTAGCGGTCTCAACTGTCGGCATCACATAAAGGGCAGGTCCTGGACTATGATGAATGGCATAACCACAAAAGTTCAACGCTGCTTCCGACATTCCAATCTGAGCCCCCTTCATCACAACCGTTGTTTCAGTCGGATCATAAACAGAAAGATTATCCATGATCTCTCGTAAATAGGGGGTACGTATAGTCCTCCATAATCCAGGCTCAGCACTCGTAACTGTGCTCAAATAACGATTTTTATCAGCCCACTGGGAAACAGTATAAGGCAGGTCAGGGCGGCGTCCTTCATTCGCATAGCAAAAAAAGAGCCCAGCACCAGAGGACGAGGGCGAAGCATCACTTATCATGTTCTGGATTCTCTTCTAAAATGTTGGGATCGTGAAAAGAAACAGGGACGACATTTTCCACTAAAGCTTTGCGCATATGATGATCGATAGCTCCAATAAGGCTCGCAGCATCACATCCCACTTGCGCCGCAATTTCAGTACCAAAGCGATAGGCAAAATTGAGCATTGTATCTCGATGCGCTCTTCCAAAGTTCCATGCTTCTTTTCTCACTTCTTCACGATCAACAGTTGTTTCGCGTAACTTTTCCAGAGCAATCTTTTCTTTTGCTAGTGCAACTTGCATTCGCTCCAGTTTTATCTTGTATTCATTGGCTCCATCTGTGGAGGCTTGTTTGACCTTTGTTCGCGGTTGACCATCTGGTGCTAAAAATGGAGCAGGGCGCTTTGTTGGATTCTCATTCCAGATAGCTGTTGCAAGCGCTTCATTAACAGAACCATCTTCAAAAAGAGCCGCATCAAATTTACCTGTCTT
>NZ_JBHIPJ010000104.1:0-5404 GCF_042195945.1 Bartonella sp. AP30XZML
TATTAAAGGGCGTAAAACAAAACAGTCCCTTCAGGGTATTTTAGGTGTACGCTATAGTTTCTAATTATATGGTTATTTTTTAGTTATCTTTAAATGTATGATTAGTTTTTTTAAGTTTTTAATGCAGCATCAGAGAACAATTTTTCAGAGCACGCAGCTTCGTTGTTCATGATAAACTATATTCCCTTATATACTTGATTATGCATTACTTTTTTTGATAAGAAAATTCTGAGGAAATGCTAAAGAAGCACTATAAAAACGCCCTTATATTCTTGATCAAAAAAGTATTTAAAAACTATAAAGAACGGTTTTTTATGAGATAAGGGGGATTTTTAAGAAGGATTATTGCAATCTAAGGTTGAAAATATGTTTTGTAGAGCTAATTACGTTCAGTGTCTATGCAGGCGTGAAAGGGGGGAGGATATGGCTCTACAATATAAATGGAAACGACATTGTTGGATACTCATGTTGAGCAGCTGTTTTGTGCAGGCTGCTGCTGCAAATGAGAGGGGGATACCGCTTTTTTGTCAATCTTCAAGTTATGAAAATAGCAAAATATTTCAGGATCAATACAATGAGGATATGAAAACGGGAAGATGCATACTTGGAGCATCTAATGATGTTATTATAAGGGCGCGTAATGAATTAGACTTTTTAAAAAAGCCTAGCGATTTTACTGAGGATAAGGGCGCTAGAGTGTTTGTGAGTCAACAGGAGCTTGACAGCAGTCATCGTGAAAATGTTGAAAATAATGTACAAGAACACAATACTAAAATTCTTAAAAAACCTGAACTTATTTCCATTAAAGATGGGGCACTGTTAGAAAATTATATTCTTGATAATGAAGGTAAAGCATACATTTCAAATGATGGTGAGATTGATAGCCCAGGGCGATCCATTAATAACACAGTAAGGAATGGTGCAGAGCTTTATGTGTATGCAGGAGGACTCAGTGAGGATAGTAAAATTGAACATGGCGGAATTGAAAATGTTGAGGCTTTAAAGGGAAAACAAGGCTTTTCGAAAAATGCAGTCGTTAAAGAAGGTGGACAACAAAGTGTTGGAAATGGAGGAAAAGTAGAGGGGACTAAAATTTATGGTGGTGAGCAACTTGTTTTCGGGGAGGGGGATGTTGGAGAAGAGGTTAAAGGGAGTAGTGCTTCTCATACTATCATTTATGGTCAAGATGAAACACTAGGCCAACAAAAAGTATATGATGGCGGAAAAGTTTGGAATACGAAAGTTATGCAAGGGGGTGTCCAAGAGGTTGGACAAAAGTCTCAAAGTGCAAAAAATGGTGGTTTTGCATTTGACACAGAAGTTTTTGGCGGTGGTAAACAACGTATCTTAAAAGGCGGTCAGGCTATTGGAGTTATTTTAAATGAGAGTGCTATTCAGGAAATATATACTGATGGATCTGTAAAAAATCTAACAATGAATGATCAAACAAAATCATGGGTGCATGCTGGGGCAACATTAGAAGGAAAGACACAGTTAAATCATTCTGGGCAGATCCATCTTTATGCTGGGAATGATCAACATCATACCATAGTAGAAGATATTATTTTAAATGGAAAAGATACAAAACTGTACTCTATTACTGATGAGTTTGATGGAAAAAGTTCTTTGATACAAAAATTAAGTGGTGAAGGGAGTGTTATTTTTTCGTTTACAGGTTCTGATCCATATTATTCTCAGCTTCATGTGAATAATCTTTCAGGAAATTTACATTTCGCGTTCAATACTACGATTGCCCATAACCGTGGTGATTATCTCTTGGTTGAGAAAGGTGCTGGGAATCATACGATAAGTGTTGCTGATTCTGGAGTTGAAATCACGGATCCTTTTTCAAATAAGCGTGATTTAATTATGGATCAAAGTGGTGGAGCACATTTTACACTGACAGATCTTAAGGGTGACAAAATTAACGCCATTGATGGTGGAACTTATATGTATGATTTGAAAGAAAGAAAGGATGAAAATGGAAAAGTTTGGTTTTTATCTGCAGATCGCCTCAGTGGACCAGAAACCTCTATTCCAGATCCGGAAAATCCTTTTGTTCCTGGTGAAACAACAACGACACCCTCTACAGATGCAGTATTAACGTTGTCCGTAGTTCCTGGACTTATTTTTAATAATGAGTTGCAAATTATACGGAATGGTAGAAAAATTTGGGACAGAAATAAGAAAGATATCGAACTATGGACTTATGGGATTAAGAGCAGAGAACGTGTTGCGACAGGCCATACACACTTTAAGCTTGGGCAAACAGGTTTAGTTTTTGGTGCTGATCAGTTGAGTGAATTAAGGCATGGAGAGTTGTATGTTGGTGGTTTCGGTAGTTATGATCAAGCACGTATTTCTCATGCACGAGGTGGTAATAGTGATCTGAGCTCTTATAGCATTGGAACTTACGCAACTTATTTTGATCATCGCGGATGGTATATGGATGGTGTTTTGAAATATAATTATTACCGAAATAATTTGAAAGCCATATCAACGAATGGTTTAGCCATTCAAAGTCATTACAATCAGTGGGCGATAGGTGGATCATTTGAGATTGGTTGTTATTTTGAACCGGCACAGAATACTTGGATGCAGCCTTATATCAAGCTAACAGGTTTGCAGGTTGAAGGTAAAAGAATAAAACTTTCCAATGGAATGATAGGTGATCTAAGCCCATTAACTTCATTCCGCAGTGAAGTTGGATTGACTGCAGGACATGAATTTTTTGTGAGTTCAGAAACTTCATTAACAGCTTACATTATGGCAGCTTGGTTGCGTGAGAATATAAATAATAATTATACGACAATTAATAACCAGTATAAATTTATTACAGATTTGTCAGGCAGTGCGGGTAAATTGGGAATTGGTTTAAACGGTTCGGTCAATGATAAACTAACACTTTATGCGGAAGCACATTATCTAAAAGGACATAAGATTAAGAATGCTCTTCAAGGTATTTTAGGATTACGCTATAGTTTCTAAATATGTGTGCATGGCTGATTAACTTTACAAATGTAATTGTTTTGCAAACTTAAACAGATAACGTTCGGCTATGTCTTCTCGAGAGTGTAAGGACTTTCTCAAATAGTAGAAATGTCTTTATACTCTTTCTTTTAAAGGCAACATACTGAATTTATAATAATAATTCATTTCTATGCATGGTGAATGAGAGTCACAAAAATCATAGGATTCTCTCATTCCAAATCTGTTTATGTTGAATCAATCAAAATTATTCGCTTGGCACATCGCAAGCGGGATGAAGGTGTGTATAAAAACTATACAAAAAAGAAGTAAAAATGTCTCTGATGAATCGTCTCTAGTGTCAAGGGCTATCACAACATTGGGATGGCAAAGTGTATGATGATACCGGCCCGCTTCTTCATAAGCGTAAAGATTGGAGGTCAATGGCTTTACCGGTATACCATTCATGGATGACGTCGCGAAATGGGCTTGAGTGCATTGAGAGATGTCTCTTTAAAACAAGTGCGTGAATGTACAACCCAATGGCGTTTTGTTTTACGTGAAGGGGGGCGCCATTAAAGGGCACGAGCATTTTTTTCATCTATAATTCCAGATATGCAAATTATTCCTTGAATTTAAGTAAACACTTTGAATTTTATTCAATTTTCTGCCTTAAGTTAGAGCTTTTTAGTGGTTTATAGATAAACAACTTAAAGTTGTTTAAATTAAAAAATACACTAAAAAATTGTATTTAGACATAAATAAAACACATTATGATACAATCTAAAACGAGCTACCTATGTAGCCGCGGGGTATTTTTCTAAATAATTGAGAGTGGAGTGTGGATAATGCGGTATAAATACAAATTAAGTTTTTCAGTATTGATGATCAGTAGTTATCTTGTGCAATCTGCAAGTGTAGTTGAGAGTAGGAATAGAGTGCTAACAAGAGCAACACATGTGGTAAATAGAGAAGAGGAAGAAAAAAAATTAGAACAGATTGCTAGTTTTTTCAAAAATAATATTACGATTGAATATGGTGATATAGAGCTTGTTGAAAATGGAGAAACTTCTGTAGGTTCTACTATTAAAAAAGGAGGGATACAAATAGTTACACGAGCAGGAATTGCAATGAACGCCAAAATTTTGGGAGGTCAGCAGTTTATTCATGAAGAGCCATATATTGATCTTACAAGCGTGGAGAGAAAAAGTAGTGCATATAATTCCACAGTTACTGGGGATGGTGGAACAGTTGGACAGCAGAATGTGTATGATGGAGCGTGGGTTTGGTATACGAAAGTGGGAGATAACGGAGAACAAAATCTTTATGCAGGACAAAGAAAAGAGGGAGGGAAATCAATGTATGCTCAGGTTTCTGGGAATGGGAGACAACACGTTTTAGCGTTAGGAGAATCTTATGCTACTAATTTGAAAGATCATGCTATTCAAGTTGTATATCCTGAAGGGTTTGTGGATGGTCTGACTATTAACAACTTTGCTAAATCGTGGTTCCATGTTGGTATACAAGATGTCCTTGGAGAAGTAAGGATCAATGATCACGGAGAACTTTATTTATTCGCTGGTGATAGGACAAATCATACGACTAAGAAAAAAATTCCTATGAAGGACAGAGTGGATGAAATAATATTTGAGGTTGGTGAACGGAATATGGGAGAAAAACCTCAGATTGAAATTGAAGATTTAGGGGGGCACGGAGGGACTGTTATTTTTACTTCTATACCGTATGATCCACGACATATTTCACTTCATGTTAAGAAACTTTCAGGGGATTTACATTTTCGATTCAATATTAATGCTACGGGGAATTCAAGTGATTACTTGTCGATTGATGAAGGTTCAGGTAATCACAAAATAAGCGTTGCAGATTCTGGTCGTGAAATTACAGGTCCTCTCTCACAACAGAATAGTTTGGTCACAGGGATTAATTTAGTTACTGATAAAGTTGGAGGCGCTAATTTTACTCTGGAAGATCTTTCGGGTAAGGACATTACAGCTGTTGATGGTGGAGCCTATCAGTATGTTTTACGAAAGAGAGAAAGATGTGCTGATGCTAGTGGTTATTCTACAATTTGGTATTTAAGTTCAGCCTCTGAAGGTACGACACGTTCGAATACTGAAACACAGTGTGTAAACAAGAAAACGAAGATTCCTCTTGCATTATCTGATCAAGGTGCTTCTTCTAGAGGAAAAAATACAGGCTCTCGTAAACCTACTATAAAGCAACCAGCTAAACCACGACCTCCACGTCATTTAAGAGGGGCACAGAATGTCTCTAGTGTTTCTGTATCTCCCTCTCAAGAAAATCAGACTCTTGTAGCGTTACCTCCATCAGGTCTTCATCCTCTTTCTGATGAAAAACAACAAACTGCTGTTTCAACCTCTTCTCAATCTTTAGCCGATCAAATGATTGTGCGTCC
>NZ_JBHIPJ010000105.1:0-5182 GCF_042195945.1 Bartonella sp. AP30XZML
CACGCATATAAACGAGACATCATCCTATCAAGCACATCCTGTCGTCAAAAACCATCATAGAAAACAATAAGAAATCTCTTTTAAAACTTTCTACTCAAATAGGCAAAACTCTCTGTACAGCGCATTAAGCAACCTTTCTCCAAAGATAATGATCTAAACAGAAGAGTTTTGTCCAGTGCTGTCAGTGTTGTCAGTTCTTTTTAGAGCCTATATTATTTTTTTTAATGAGAAAAAATTAAAAACATTATATTTCAATATGTTAGTATTTTAATGGTACAACCTATATCGACAATACAACCTTAAATACAATCCATAATATATATTTGTCAGTTTGTGTCAGTAAATTAAACTGACAAAATAGATTATTTTAGTGACTCATAAAACCTATCAAAATACTCATTATGATATCTTAAAAGCACATATCAAATTTGTCNTTTTGCTGATCTTATCCTATGCCATGGGCTGTGGATAAGTACCTTTAAAAACTCTTTTGAAAAAAATTTATCCGTTTTTTCGCATTTTTCTGCATTTTTTTCACTATTTACTCAAAATGGATTTAATAAGCTTCATTTTGATTCTTTTGAAGAGAATTAATCAATAGAATATATTGTCATGGAGTTTATTCTTTATGCTTCGCCCTCATCATTATGATCATGTCTCTTTACGCTCTCTCTTGGAATATTATCGTCAACAAGCAAAATCACCCCGTGAATTGGGAACGCTGTTTGAAAACCTTGTCATGGTTTATTTGACGCAAGACCCGCTTCAAAAGCAAGAATACGAAAAGGTTCAAACCTATTGTGAATGGGCGCAAGAGCATGATGAAGATGGAACGGATATTGGGATTGATCTGGTCGCTACAATCTGTGATGAAGGTGGCTATGCGGCTATTCAATGTAAATGCTATGATGCTTCTCACATAATTAAAAAAGAAGATATTGATAGTTTTATTGCTGCCTCGGGCAAAAAGATCTTCACCCGTCGCATACTGGTTGATAGCACCGAAACAGATTGGAGTGACAATGTTGAACTGACTTGTGAAGGACAAGAGGTTCGTATTCAACGGATTAATCTATTTGATTTGGAAAGCAGTCAAATCGATTGGGGGGCTTATAAAGAACAAGGACAAGCCGTCCTTAAAGAGAAACCAAAAAAAAAGCTTTTAGATCATCAAAAAGAAGCCCTTGAGAAAGTCTGTGAAGGTTTACAAGAAGCAGACCGTGGCAAGCTCATTATGGCATGTGGAACGGGGAAGACTTTCACCAGTTTGAAGATAGCAGAAACCATAGCAGGTCAAGGCAAGCGTGTTTTGTTTCTGGTGCCATCTCTTGCTCTTATCTCTCAAACAATCCGTGAATGGACAGAAGATACAGAAGTGCCTTTGCGTTCCTTTGCCGTGTGTTCCGATACACAAGTGGGAAAACGTCGTAAGAATAATAAAAATGATGCTCTTGAATTTGATAGCTCTGATCTTGCCTTGCCTGCTACCACGGATGCAAAAGAACTGGCGAGCAAAGCGGGTAAGGTTTCCCATGATCTCATGACTGTAGTGTTTTCAACCTACCATTCAATCCAAGTGATTTCGGATGCACAAAAAAAGTATGATTTACCCGAATTTGATCTGATCATTTGCGATGAAGCCCATAGAACCACTGGGGTTTCATTGGGAACAGAGGATAATGAATCTGATTTTATCAAGGTTCACGATAACAGCATCATTCAAGGCAAAAAACGCCTCTATATGACAGCAACCCCCAAGATCTTTACCGATGATGCCAAAAAGAAAGCCAATGAGATCAATGCCGTTCTCGCATCTATGGATGATGAAGAGCTCTATGGAAAAGAGCTTTATACCTATACTTTCTCAAAAGCCGTTCAGAATGAACTTTTAGCACCTTATAAGATTATTGTTTTGGGTGTTAATGAAGAGGAAGTAAGTCAATCCATTCAACATCTGATGACCGATGAGAATTATGAACTTATCCTTGATGATAAAACCAAGATCATAGGCTGTTATCAAGCCCTTGCCAAAATAGATCTAAAGGTTGATCTGAATGATGACCCCAATCCCATGCGGCGGGCTTTAGCATTTTGCAAAGATATCAAAACCTCTAAACGCATTTGTAAAACCTTCAATTCTGAAGAAATACAGGAAGAATTATTTAATCTTCATAAGGTCTATAAAGATACCCCGCCTCTTCAGTGTACCTTTGATCATATTGATGGAACCCAAAGTGCCAAAACGCGTCATAAAGCCCTTGATTGGCTTAAAGAGGATGCGGGGGAAAATACCTGCCGTGTGCTCACCAATGTAAGATGTCTGTCTGAAGGGGTGGATGTTCCTGCTCTTGATGCCATTATGTTTTTACACCCGCGGAAAAGTTATGTGGATGTCATACAGGCGGTGGGGCGTATCATGCGTCGTGCAAAGGGTAAAAAAAGAGGCTACATCATTTTACCCGTTGGTATCCCTGCTGGGGTTTCTGCTGAACAGGCTTTAAAATACAACAAAAGATACAGTGTTGTCTGGCAAGTGATCAATGCTTTGCTTGCTCATGATGAGAATTTTGAAATAACCCTTAACCAGATGATTTTAGGGCAAGATGTTAGTGATGTTTTGGAGATTAGAGCCTTAAAGAGCATGACCGCGGTTGAGGATAAACTTCATATCCATGAAAAATCAGAACATATGGGGCTTGAGATTGGAAAAGCCGCTCATGAACCACAAATTATTCATAGCGTAACAGGAAGATTACCTTTTTATAAAGAGTTTCCCAATGCCCTTAAAACCCTTCTTGCGAAGAAATTTGCCATTGCGGATTATTGGGAAAATTGGGCGGGTAATGTTGCTGAGATTGCTCAAAACCATATCACCCATCTTCAAAACCTGCTTGCTGATGAAAACAGTGAATCCTTTCATGCTTTTGATGCCTTTCATAAGGAATTAAAGAACAATTTAAACAGTGAAATAAAGCAAGAGGAAGCCATTGAGATGTTAGCACAACATCTTGTGACGCGTCCCGTGTTTGAAGCCTTGTTTGAGGGCAATGAATTTGTGCAAAACAATGCCATTTCGCAAGCAATGGAAAAAATCTTAACAGAACTGGATAAAACCAATATCGAGGAAGAATCCAAGGAATTACAAGAGTTTTATAACAGTGTAAGGCTTCGTGCTTCTGGGATTACCTCGCCTTTAGCAAGGCAAAATCTTATTATTACGCTTTATGAAAGCTTTTTTGCCAAGGCATTTAAGAAAACCACGGATAGGCTTGGGATTGTTTATACGCCCGTTGAGGTTGTGGATTTTATCATTCATTCTGTTGATGATGTATTGCGTAATGAGTTTGGAAAAAGCTTGGGGTCACGAGGTGTCTCTATCCTCGACCCTTTCACTGGAACGGGGACTTTTATCACAAGGCTTTTACAATCCAATCTCATCAAACCAGAGGATATGGAATATAAATTCCGTCATGATATCCATGCCAATGAGATTGTCTTACTTGCCTATTACATAGCAGCCATTAATATCGAAGCAACCTATCATAGTATCATGAAAGGTGAGTACATTCCTTTCAAACATATTGGTTTGACCGATACGTTTCGGATGCTTGAAGAGAAGAACCTTCTGCAAAAATTATTCAAAGAAAACAGTGAATATCTGGAACATCAAAAGAAACTGGATATCGAAGTTATCTTTGGTAACCCTCCTTATTCGGTAGGACAAAAAAGCGAAAATGATAATGCAAAGAATACTCCTTATCCTATTTTAAATAACCGTATTCGTGAAACTTATGCTGCTCAATCTAAAACAACTTGTGTGCAAGCACTTTATGATAGTTATATTCGTGCCATTCGTTGGGCTAGTGACCGTATTGCTGATGCTGGAGTAATCGGATTTGTTTCTGGTTCTGGTTATATAGAAAAGTCAACAATGGACGGTTTACGAAAATCTTTAGCCAAAGAGTTTACGAGCATTTATGTTCTCAATCTGAGGGGTGATCTTCGCAAAAATATGTTAAGCAATGGAGTTGCTCAAGAAGGTGAAAATATTTTCGGCAATGGTAGTATGACTGGTATTGCGGTAACGCTATTTATCAAAAATCCCAATGCTATTGGACCTTGTAAAATTTATTATCATGATATTGGAGATAATCTTTCTACCGAAAAAAAACTTGAGATGCTTCAATACTTTGGTAGTGTTGGTAGTATTACACGTGAACAAAGCTGGCAAATGATTACACCAGATAAGCATGGTGATTGGATAAATCAACGTGATGAAAGTTTTGAAACATTCTTAGCTTTAGGTGATAAGAAAGGACATGGTAAAAAACTATTTGAAAATTTTTCTTGTGGTCTAAAAACTAATCGTGATGCTTGGACATATAACTCAAGCCGTGAATTTTTAAAGAAAAACATGAATAATATGATTACGTTCTATAACAGCGAAGTAGAACGTTTTAATACTACCTATCGACACTCTGATCGTAAAACACGTGCAAATGCTGTAGATAATTTCGTCAATACAGATGTAAAAAAAATCAGTTGGAGTCATAATATTAAACAAGAATTGGTAAAAGAAAAACTCTTTAAGTTTGAATGTTACAGTCTTACTCAAAGTCTTTATCGTCCTTTTACAAAACAATGGCTTTATTATAATCGCATCTTTAACGATGGGGTTTATCAAATGCCTCGTATATTCCCGATAGGACAAGCGGTTAAAAATAAAGTAATACAAGTTTCTGCTGTTGGAGGAAGAAGTGGTTTCTCTGTCTTAATGACTAAGAATCTACCTAACCATGATGCAATAGATAAAGGACAATGCTTTCCACGCTATATTTACGAAGATACTGAATCTTTAAAAGATAAAAACAAGAAACAATCCCATTTATTTTTAATTTCTACAGAAGACAGCAAAACAGCTGATTTACAACGACGTGATGCCATTACTGATGAAGGACTAGCACATTTTAAAGCGGCTTATCCTAATGAAACCATAACAAAAGATGATCTATTCTATTATGTTTACGGTTTGCTTCATTCAGAAGATTATCGCTCTCGTTATGCTGATAATTTATGCAAAGAACTGCCTCGTATCCCTTGCGTAAAGAGTGCTGATGATTTTTGGAAATTTGTAACAGCAGGGCGTGAACTGGGTCATTTGCACGTGAATTATGAAGATGTA